>JAJFJL010000236.1 GCA_021774055.1 Nitrosomonas sp.
TAAATGTGCCCAACGATATTGCTTGGTAAAACGAGATAAAAAACAAGCCGCAGTAATAGTGCCGGCAGAACGACCACCAATATTAGCAATATCAGCAAAATTACTTTTCAGCAGGTCTTGATATTCATCCCATAAAGGCAAACTCCAAACACGGTCGGTTGACTGTTCGCCAGCATGTTGTAATTCCTGCGTTAATTCATCATCATTAGCGATTAAACCAGTAGCAACATGTCCTAGTGCAATAACACAAGCGCCAGTAAGTGTCGCGATATCAATAACTACATCAGGTTTATAACGCTCCGCATAAGTGAGCGCATCACATAAAATCAATCTACCTTCCGCATCAGTATTTAAAATTTCAATAGTTTGTCCTGACATACTGGTTACCACATCACCTGGTCTAGTAGCTTGACCATCAGGCATATTTTCTGTAGCAGGAATAAGCACTACAAGATTAACTGGCAATTTCATTTCTGCAACTGCACTCAAGGTACCCAACACACTAGCTGCACCACTCATGTCATACTTCATTTCATCCATTGATGAACCAGGTTTTAAGGAAACCCCGCCAGTATCAAAGGTAACACCTTTGCCAACCAGCACCACCGGCTTCTCCATCTTCTTAAGGCCCTGATATTCAACAGCAATTAATTTGGCCGGCTGACGACTACCTTGTGATACTGATAGCAACGAACCCATACCAAGCGCTTCCATATCTTTTTCTTCTAACACAGAAATCTTAAGTTTATATGTTTTCGCTAAATCCTCAGCTTGTTGCGCCAAATATGTTGGGGTACAAATATTAGGTGCAAGATTACCCAAATCTTTCGCTAGATTCATTCCATGTGCAATAGCTAACCCTTGCTGAATAGCCAACTTACTGGCTGCCATCTGCTTGTTATTCTTCGCATTAAAAGTAACGTCTTGCAGGTTTATTACCTTACTTTCTGGTTTACTTTTAAGCCTGTCGAAACAATAAATAGTCTGCATCCCAATCAAAATCGCTTGAGAAACTTTCCATTCATTATCACGTCCCTTAACAGCAAGCTGATTCAAATAAAACATTGCATCTGTAGTACCAGTTTTATGCAATGCATTAAACGCTGTTGAAATGGCATCTCGATAGGCCTTATCACTAAGTTTTTGTTCCTCACCAAGCCCTACTAACAATACACGCTCACACAAGGTATTTGGCAAACGATGTAACAGTAAAGTTGTATTAGCTTTACCGTCCATATCACCTTGACTTAATAAACTACTGATATAACCTTCAGTTGCTTTATCTAAAGCTTTAGCTGCATCACTTAGTGTGCGTGATTCAAATATACCGACAACTAAACAAGCATTCTTTTGTTTCTCAGGAGAACCAATTTTTATTGAGAAATCCACATTTCACTCCTATGTATTTATGTATGAAAATTTTTACCTAATTAAAACTAATTTAGTTATTATCAAGATTACTAACAACAAACAAAACAACTTGCCAGATTTAAACAAAGCAATTATTTCATGTGCAGTCCTTAAAGTATCCACTCCTAGCGAGGCAATCACATTAAAACAGATAATAAATTAATATACATCATGTTACATAACAAAAGTTTTTCTTATAAAACGTTGCAACTATTTTAATTTAAATCATAATAAATTTTAATGCGATTACCCTGCCATTCCTAGCTGTTCGATAGTATATTGTCACACATTAAAGTAAAATCACACACTTAGGTAGGTTATGGCATTACATATGTTTGCTATTTAGCCTACCGACTCTAAACAAATCTACCAACTGAAACTTTTATCTGTAAAAAAACATTAGGCTTAATTAGTGAACGATGAACTAAAACAACGATTACGCTCCTGCTCAACCCTACCTACTTTACCAGCAGTAGCACTTAAAATAATTGACTTAGCCAATGATCCTGATGCCGATATTGGAAAAGTTTGTCAGTTAATTTCTCTTGACCCTGCGCTCGCAGCAAAAATACTTAAAACAGCCAATTCACCGCTATATAAATCCAGATGTATTGCCAGTAATATACGTCAGGCTATCATCATATTAGGTACACACGCGGCAATAGTTATCGCACTATCATTTTCATTGGCAGCTTCATTAATGAAACAACCAGGACAGCATAATCATGCTGTTAACAATAATAGATTTTGGCGTCACTCAATTGCCTCAGCGTTAGCTTGTCGTGCCTTAGGAGAGGAAACTAAAACAAGAATTGTAGCAGATGATTTATTCCTAGCAGGCCTACTGCAGAATATCGGAATGCTCGCGTTCGCTACTATGGTACCCGAAAAATATGGTTCAATTATTGCTTCAGCATCAAATCACGACAATTTACTTAAAATAGAACGCGATCTACTTGATATTGGACATGACGAATTAGGTTATACACTATTAAAGAAATGGAATATTCCTGATTACATTTGCACGGCCTGCTTGAATAGTCATAGTCGACCAACTCCAAAAAAAATTAGTATTAATATTAATATTAATTCTTACGTAGCCGTCTCTAACTATATTGCAGATTATTTTCTTGACCCTCAAGACACCGAGCAACTTGTCAAGTTAACTGAAGCAGCCAAATCTTGGCTTTATCTAGACAACAAAGCACTAATGAATGTTATAGATATTATGGCGGTTTGCTTGCCTTCAGTTGAAAACTTATTTGAAATCAAGATTCATAGCCCAAAAGATATTGACGCTATTCTATCTGAGGCAAAAGAGCTACTAACAACACAAGCTCTGCGTGAAATACGAGAATTGAAAGAAAAAACTCAATATGACGAACTAACTGGCACATATAACAGAAGATATTTTAATGAAGCCTTACTGCGTGAATTCTCCTTTTCTACACACCATAAATCACCACTAACCATTGCCATGATTGATCTTGATAACTTCAAAGATGTTAATAATAATTATGGCCACCAAGCTGGTGATGCTTTACTTGTTATGACAGCACGTACGATTCTCGATATAATTCGCAAAAATGACACTCTAAGTCGCTATCGTGGAGAAGAGTTCGCCCTGATTTTATCTGGCACTACACTTATAGACGCAAAGAAACTGTTATTACGTTTAAAAGATAATATTTCCGCAATGACACACCTGCTTGATAATGGCCAATCAGTTAGTATAACGGCCTCAATAGGTGTCGCATCTAATGTAGATAATGAAACAATCTTTGATAATCCAAATGATTTAGTCAAAGCAGCAGATATCGCACTTTATGCCGCTAAACACGCAGGCAGAAATAAAGTTGTCGAATGGAATAAATGCCTACCAGAAAAGTAACCAGATAACCATTTTATTTATGAACCTAATCATCCAAGGCATTGAAATTGAGAATAGTGACCTAAGAGCACTAGCTAAACTAGCTGGAGCCAATCAAATTGAACGAATTACCGGTCAAGCTTTTCGACTACTTAATGCAAACCAACAAGAAAATATTGCCGAATATTGTGCTACCGCCAGTCTAGATTATGCCTTTGTTGAGCAAAATAAACAGCTAACAGACTTTGCTTTGATTGCCATGGATATGGACTCAACACTGCTTGCAATTGAAACTATTGATGAAATTGCAGACATCCATCAAATTAAATCTCAAGTAGCAGCCATTACACGTAGCACCATGCAAGGTAAACTTGATTTTGCCGAAAGTCTAATCCGTCGTACTGCTCTACTAAAAGGATTACACCAAGATGCATTACAGAAAGTTTATGATGAACGAGTAACATTAAATCCTGGTGCAGAGAGAATGTTAAAATGCGTTAAAGCAGCTGGCCTAAGAACCATGCTTATTTCTGGCGGTTTTACATTCTTTACGAACAAAATCAAAGAGAAGTTGGGGCTGGATTACACCATTGCTAATACCCTAGAAATAAAAAACAACCAACTCACCGGTAGAATAACTGGTGAAATAATTGGTGCCCAAGGAAAAGCAGAAGCATTAAAACAAGTATGCAACACGCTTGGTATAAAGCGATCACAAGTAATCGCTATCGGAGACGGTGCCAATGACCTCGCCATGCTGGCGGAAGCCGGCACAAGTTTCGCTTATCATGCGAAACCAATCGTCCAAAAAGAAGTAACTTACACTATTAATCATGTTGGACTAGATGGAGTTATCAATCTATTTGGGTAAGGGACGAGGAAATAATAAATCATCCAATTTAGGCGAAGTAATTTTGCTCTGATTTGAGGCGGTTCGTAGGGCGCATAGTTATTCTATGTAACCGTAGAACCAACGAAAAATCAGAGTAAAAGGACAAGTCTAAATTGGAT
>JAJFJL010000237.1 GCA_021774055.1 Nitrosomonas sp.
TGAAATAACTTGAGCATCTAGCTTTGTCTTTATGCTCATCTTCTGCATTATGTAAACAGTTACATAGCCGTGCTATGCGCCTGTTTACACGCTTTGAATATGAGCATAAATCCTGTGCTAGTTGCTCAAGTTATTTCATGCACGTTCCTAGGTTTAATTAATTCAGTCTCTGGTAGGTTCCTAGACACGACTGAAAAAAGCTGAGTTAACACCCAATTGTTACTAGCGAATAAACTGGTGGTAAAAATGGTAGCTTTAACGCTACGACGGGTAATCTTGACCTGTGTGTTTTCACTAAAGTCACGATGTTGGTTAATTTTGTTTAAAGTTAGAATAGCCATTCCCAACGCCCATAAGCAGAATTTACGAATACCTTTTTCTTCAGCCGGAAGTAAGCAAGTGTAGGTTAGTGCATTTTGCAGATGATCGCGTGCAATACCAATTAATACCCCTAACCCTTGTTGAAATCTAATATCAGAATTACCATCTTGTAGTTCGCTAAGCTGCAGCCCCTGTTGTAAAAATATATCTTGTGGTAGCCAACAAGCGCCCCGCTCTCTATCATTCCATATATCTTTAAGAATGTTGGTCATTTGTAAGCCTTGCCCAAATGACACCGCCAGTTTCATCATAATTGGTTTATTACGATTGATTGCCGCCGAATAATCGCAAAATAACTCTGTTAACATTTCCCCCACTACCCCAGCAACGTAGTAACAATACAAGTTCATAGCGGGCAAATCTTTAAGTCCATCTAGTGTTTCTGTTTCCTGATAATCAGCCATACCTTTACCCATGATACGTACACATCGCTCTAATGCTGCACGCTGGGTAGTATTAAAACTATGGGTTATACGAATAACCGCAGCAGTATTTTTTATTAGATCATGTTCAGCCGGAATAGTGTGATCTGACAGTAATGGATATAATTCATCAGCAAACTTATCAGCGTCCACAGTACCATTAACTACTTCTGCAAACATTTCAGATAACTGACGAGTTTGTGTAATTGATAAAGCATTATCATCTTCAATCGTGTCGGTTATTCGACATAAAAGATAGGCATTGCCAATCACTTGACGTAACGCAGGAGGTAATTGTGGGATCGTCAAAGCAAATGTACGTGAAACACCCTGAAGGATATGTTCTTGATACTGTATGTCGTTATTATTAGGCAGGCTGGTCATTACAAATGGTTTATTACTTAATAAGATGTATATTTATTCAGGCAATACTTTTTCACCAGCAATTAATTGCTCAATTGATTCTCGTGCACGAATCAGATGAATGTTGTCGCCATCAATCATTATTTCAGCAGCACGTGGACGTGTATTGTAGTTAGAACTCATCGTCATACCATAGGCACCTGCAGACATTACCGCCAGCAAATCACCATCAGATAAACTAAGCTCACGGTTATGCCCAAGAAAATCACCAGTTTCACAAATTGGTCCGACTATTTGATAAGTTTTAGTTGCATGTTTATTTCTAACAACCGGTAATATTTCATGATGAGCATCATACAAAGCAGGCCGTAATAAGTCATTCATCGCAGCATCAACTACAGCAAAGTTTTTGTCTGGGGTTTGTTTCAGGTATTCAATTTTTGTCAGTAGCAATCCAGCATTACCAACTAAAGAACGTCCAGGTTCAATTAGAAGACGTTTATTATGTTGTGCCGTACTGGTGCATAATGCGCTGACATAATCTTTAATTGATGGTGGAGTTTCATCTGTGTAGCGGATACCTAAACCCCCACCAAGATCTAAATGTTCAATTTCTATACCTTTAGTTTCTAAACGATCAAGTAGGCCAAGTATTTTTTCACTGGCTTGTACAAAAGGAGAAATCTCAGTTAATTGTGAACCTATATGACAGTCTAATCCAGTAAAACGAATATTGGTAAAATCTTTTGCGCATAAATAAATAGCTTCTGCTTCATCGGTTGAAATGCCAAATTTATTTTCTTTCAAGCCAGTAGAAATATAAGGGTGTGTTTTGGCATCAACATTTGGGTTAACCCGCAGGCTAACAGGCGCTATTTTGTTCATCTTATTAGCCAGTTGATTTAATACAATCAATTCTGCTTTAGACTCTACATTGAAGCATAGAATATTAGCAGCAAGTGCTTGGCGTATTTCATTGGTATTTTTGCCAACACCTGAGAAGACAATTTTTTGTGGGTCCCCACCTGCTTTTAATACCCGTTGTAGTTCACCACCAGAAACAATATCAAAACCACTACCAAAACGCGCCAGAAGGTTCAGAATAGCCAAGTTAGAATTAGCTTTAACCGCATAACAAATTAAATGATCAGAGCCTGCAAATGCGGCATCAAATTCTTGATAGGCTGCAGCTATTGCCGCGCGTGAATAAACATAGCAAGGGGTGCCAAATTGTTCGGCAATTTGAAGTAAACCAACTGCTTCAATATTTAGCTCATCATCACGATAGTCAAAAAAAGAAAAACCACTCATTGTTTATCATTGTCCTGTTCAGATAATTCGATGTCTTGTGGGAGAGGTAGATAGAGTGGCCCTTTAGTACCACAGGCACTAACTAGCAAGCTTAATAAAAGTGTTATACAAAGTAAACGCACAAAAAAATGACCAAAATGACCAAAATTAAAAACTGGATACTAACATAGGCAGTTTATCATCCGCACTATTTGTTTGTTCACTAGCAACCCAAGCAATTAAATCATTACTTAATTGATCGCTAATTTCGATTAATGCATACACAGCACCAGCAGCATCAGCGCTTGGTGTTGTACGTTGTAACTGAAAATTATGTTGTGCCAGTAGTGTACGCGTATGACGTTTTATTAAACTGGCCTGCAAGCTAATCACCACATAACTTTTATCATTTTTATCAAATATTTGCACAAACTCTTCTAAACTAAGATGTAACGCATAGTCTGCTGAAATAGCATCATCTGGTTTAATAATAGCTTTATCATCATTAACGCTAAAACGATTTCTAATTTGTTGTGTGAGTAGAGCACTAGGCGTCGCTGCCCAGCGGCTATTAGCGTAGGTATGTAACTGCGCTGGATTATGGTATGCCAAACGGTAATAAATCGCTGGATTATCCAGCCAACTTGGAGCAGTTACATCTGTAATTAATAGACTAAGTGGTTTTACTTGCGATAATTCTGCTGTATGACTTGGATTTATATCTATATTTGGTGCAAGTGAAATTCCAAAATTATAAACCACCATAGGGGCGGATGCTTTAGGTGCGAAGGTGCACCCTGAAATAAATAATATTATTACAATTAGTAAACTTTTCATTGACTAGCCTCCTGCGGAGAAATAAAGCCTTGTTCACCTGGGCCAGGTGCTGCACTTGGTTTGCCAAATAATAAGCTTTGTGGGTGTTCTTCTAATTGATATAAAACACGGTCAAGATTACGTGTACTTTGGCTAATGCCACTAGTTACTTTGTTTAGCTCTGGGATTGTATAGGATAGAGCTTCCGCACTTTGAGATAAGCCATCAATAATCCCACCCTGCTGATTTACTTTTACCACCACCTGATTAATTTCAATTAATAATTGGTCTAAATGTTTTAACACAACTTTTGTTTCTGTTGTAAATTCGGTTAGAGATTGAATTCCAGACTGGGATTGGGTGGCAAAGCTATCGAAATGGTGCGTAGCTTTTTCGATATTAGTTAAAATATTGGAGAGTTGAGTTTTGTTATTATCATTTAGTAATCCATGAAACCCTTCTACTAAGTCATTAATATTACCTAGTAAATCTTGTCCAGAACCAGCCATCTTATCCAACAGTGAACGATGCATTGGAATCCGAGCACCGCTTGCTAGTGGTTCAGATACCGTACCCTGATCATTTAATTGAACAAAAGCCATTCCAGTTAAACCTTGATAACCAAGTTGTGCGAACACATCACTGGTTAATATAATATTTTCACTAACTGAAATATCAATTAGGATTTGATGTGAATTTTCTGGGTCAAAAGAAATTTCTTCTACAGTACCGACAGTTACACCACGATAATGGACCGCAGCTTGGGAATGAAGCCCGGTTATTGGTTCTTTTGACACTATTAAGTAGTTGCTATGTTCGGTCGAATCACCACTAAACCACATGGCAATAAACACTACTGCAATACTTAGAAAAATCACAAACAAACCTGCGATAAAAGCGTGCGCACGGTTCTCCATATTTTATTTCTCCTAATTACTTGCAGGATCTAGGTTAAACAATAAAGTGTAAAAATTGGCATCCTTCATATTGGCTCAAAAGTAGTTTACATTTTTGATATCAAGAAAAGTATAAAAAATGTAAACTGAATATTGAATGACGCTTAGAATCTAAAGGATTTAGGGACGAGGCAATAATAATTTGTCTATTTAGGCGAAGTCATTTTGCTCTTATTTGAGGCGGTCCGTATGGTGCATAGTTATTCTTATGTAACAGGAGAACCAACGAAAAATCAGAGTAAAAGGGCAAGTCTAAATGGATAAATTATTATTGTCTCGTCCCTTAGGAACGTGCATAAAAAAACTTTTAATGAATGGATGATCATAGTTTTTTATTTCATTTAAACTTCCAACAGTGATTACATTTTGATCGGCTAACACTGCAATACGATCAGATAATGCAATCAAAGTATCTAAATCATGTGTCACCATAATAATAGTTAATTTCATCTCTGCTCGTAATGTTTGTATCAGCCTGACAAAACTTTCACTTAATTCCGGGTCTAATCCAGCCGTTGGTTCATCCAGAAATAATAGTTCAGGGTCCAGTGCCAAGGCACGTGCTAACGCCACACGTTTAACCATACCACCAGATAGATTTGCCGGCATTTTATATGCATGTTGCGGCGCAATCGCCACCATGTCTAATTTAAGCATCACTATATCATGAATTATTTTTTCGTCTAACATACGTAACTCACGTATTGGTAATGCTACATTATCAAAAACAGAAAGTGCACTGAACAATGCACCATTTTGAAATAGCACGCCAGAACGATTATGGATATTCCTAAGTAAGCTATCATCACAATCAAAGCGTGAACAGCCTAAAATTTTTACTGTCCCACAGCTAGGTCTTTCAAGCCCCAGCATCTGCCGTAATAAAGTTGTTTTACCACTGCCAGAACCACCCACTAAGGTGAGCACTTCACCGTGGTGAACACATAGATTAATATCTTTGTGCACCAAATTTTCACCAAAAGATGTATGTAATCCTTCGATTTCGATAATACAATCTTGGTCTGTCATTATTTGTTTTTTTAATCCTACAGCATAAATTTTATTGTCTGCAAGATCTCATGCTTGGCACTTACTGTCAATTAGGATAAAAATACAGTTACCTAGGTAACTCGCAATAAATAACCTACCAATATTGCGCAGGATTTTTGTTTGTCTTCAAGGCATATAAAGAGGCGCATAGCAAGCTATGCAACTCTTTATATAACATAGAAGACGGACAAAAAGACCAGTAAGATTGGTGGGTTATTTATTGCGAGTTGCCCTAGTACCTTGCACGCTAAACAACCAGGAAAATTTGTGGTACAAATTGCCGATAACTAGGTTGAAGAAACTTCCTCAAGTTATCATGTAAATAATGTGCAACAATATGTTGTGCAATACTTTATTAAAAATATAAGGATTATAGTTATGTTTGAGGTAAAAAAATTATTAGCTATATTATTTCTAATTCAACCATTAGTACTTTTTGCAACAGAAATCACCTTAGATTCGGTTCCTCCGGTCGTAGTCTCAACAACTCCTAAAGCAGGTATTGCAAATGTTGAAGTTTCTTTGAATAAAATAAGTGTCACCTTTAGTAAGGATATGATGACTAAAGAAATGTGGTCTGTATTAATGGTGGATGGTGGGTTATTTCCAAAAATCACCGGTAGTGTTAAATACTTAGGTGATAAACGAACATTTGTTATGCCGGTAAAATTGTTACCAAATAAAACCTATGCCATGCGGTTTAATTCAAAAGACAATAATGCTTTTAGGGATACCACAGGTAAACCAGCAGAATCATATTTATTAGTTTTTAAAACAAAATAACTCCCCGTTCGCTTATTTCTTTGAACTTTGGTTAAAAAATGAGCGAACTGAGAAATAAAATTTACTACACATAACGTTAGCATATATGAAAATCAGTCAAGCACAAAAGAAAATAAACCAAGCAGAATGGGAGAATCCAGATAACTGGAGCACGATTTACTTTAGCAAGAAAGACACTAGGACTTGGGTACCTAAACAAAATCCTAAGGCTGGAGTTACCATTAATTTTGCTAGTCGTGATGGCTCACGATGGATCTATTACTTATTTTTATGGTTTCTTGTGCTTGGAGGATTCTTTGGGGCAGTAACTGTTTTTATCATCATGCACGTTCCTAAGTAACCATACGGAGAACATGTAATGTTACGTGTCGCAATTGGCATAAATATTTTTGCTATTATTTGGGTAATTATACTCATAAATTATGTATATATAGGCACTATCATTGGTGTTTTGGCGGTTATCTGGTTCTTTGTTTTGTTAAAAAAGAAACAGGATAAAATAGAACTAAATTTTCAGAAACGATTCCCGGTAAGAAATATAAGATGCCTAGATAAGTGTGCTATTTTTAGAGCTCAAGAATCAAGTGGTTATTCACAAATCAAAGGCATGGGCTACTTGGTGTTAACCGAAGATGAACTCTACTTTGAAATGATACTTTTTAACAAGATCATATCAATACCAACTGCTTCTATCATTAAAGTAGGAAAAACTAATAGACTTCTTGGTGTAAATCCAGGTAAACCAATGTTAAAAATAGAATTTAATGATAAAAACAAAAAAAATGATTCGATAGCTCTAAATGTCAAAGAATTAAAAAAATGGCAAGAAGCAATAACATTGGTAATAAACAATTAATCGGTCAAACATTGTTGAATACACCTCAAACATATACTTCCACCGCAATACTTGAATTTATGCGGCATCTTCCTGAACAAAGAGAAATGATGCTTGGATATCCGATTAATATGGAAACTCCACCGGCAGAGTTTTTTGCTTGGCGTAAGAAATTATCTGCTGTTGGCATTAATCAATTTAGTTTCAACAATGTTGGAAATCCATATAAACATAGTCATGTTCCCTTTAACACTCACCAGCTTGAAAAGGAATTAATCGAACGATTTGGTGCTGTCTATAGTTTTCCTGCCAATAATATCTGGGGACTACTCACTAATAGCGGTACCGACAGTAATATGCATGGAATTTATATGGGCCGTACCTTGCTTAAAGGTCGTACTGGCATTACACCTAAAATATACTTCACTCAAGAAGCCCATTATTCCATTCAAATTCTTCGTGATTTATTAAATCTAGAATGGATTTCAGTAACAACTAATCCAGACGGCAGTATGGATATTGATGATCTAGAGCAAAAATTATGCGCTAACCCTGACCACCCTGCCCTAGTAGTCGCCACAATAGGTACAACTTTCAAAGGTGCTATAGATTCTATTGATGGTATTCAAGCAAAATTAAAAAACCGAAAATCTTATTTGCATTTAGATGCAGCACTTTTTGGTGGCTATTTACCGCATACAAAATTTGCATCTGAAATCTCATTTGAAGCAGTTAATCTGAAAACCAAGTTAAAATCTAAACGATATGATTCTATTGCGGTATCATGCCATAAATTTTTTGGCTTCCCTGCCCCAGCTGGGTTATTTATAACTACTCAAACATCCTTTGATAATTTTCAAGAATTATTTGGAAAAGTACATAACCCAGAATATCTTTTACAAACGCCAGGCACAATTAACTGCTCCAGAGATAGTGTAAAACCAGCCGAATTTCATTTTTTCAGTTCAAAACCTGCTTTCACTAGGCAAGCAGATAATGCCAAAGCTATGCTAAATAATACTGATTATTTACTGAAAGAGATGAAAATTCACTACGCACATCTCAATCCAACAAGGGCCAACAACAAATCAAACATTATTTATTTCAAAAAACCTAGTGATACTATAGTTAATCGCTACATCATAGCCACTATGGAATTAACCCTTGATAATAAAACAGAACCCTATGCCCATATTGTCGTCATGCCACATGTACGTAGGAAAATTCTAGATAGATTCCTGACAGATTTAGATCATAAAATAATCTAGGAGATCCACAATTTACAACAAGATCAATGCAAATTCCACAGCTATTAAATTTGGATTAAGTTTATTTTAGTTACTACGCCTGTGCCCTCAATATAATATACGTCTAGGAGCCTGTCGGACTTATGAGTTTCGGCTGCAAATTCGGAGAAGCCGGCCCAAATCCTCCCCAGTTTTTGTTAAATATACCCAATATTCGCCTCAAACCGGTGAGAATTTAGCCTCGATTCTCCAAATTTTCGCT
>JAJFJL010000238.1 GCA_021774055.1 Nitrosomonas sp.
AATAACTTTGCAGAGCAACTGATTCGTTCCTATGTTTTATGGCGCAAAAGCAGTTTTGGCACGCAATCAGAACGTGGCAATTTGTTTGTTGAGCGCATGATGACGACAACAGCAACCTGTAAACTGCAAAATCGTAACCGCTATGATTACGTCACAGAGGCAGTCTCAGCACACCTAAAAAACGAGGCAATTCCTTCTTTACTTCCTACTAAAGAAACTGTTGATACTGATAAATTAGCAGCTTAAACGGTATGGGTAGGTGAACGGTTACTTTATTTCTTATGGCGTTACAGTTTGTCACGATATTTTGTAGTGGGTTCATGCACTTCGGTAAACCCATGTTGGTGAATAAACCATGAGAAAAATAATGGAATAAATAGCGTAGCAACAAATGCAGCCATAATCATGCCACCAAATACCCCTGTTCCCATTGATTGACGAGCAGCGGAGCCAGCACCAGTGGCAATGACTAAAGGAACCACTCCTAGGATAAAAGCCATAGAGGTCATTACAATCGGGCGAAAGCGTAATTGTGCTGATTCGATAGCGGCTTGCTTTGCTGACATTCCTTGTTTTATCTTTTGATTAGCAAATTCAACTAATAAAATAGCATTCTTAGCAGCTAGTCCAATTAACGTTACCATGCCAATCTGGAAATAAATATCATTTGGCATATCCCTTAGTAAAATGGCGATTAAAGCTCCGGCGATAGCAAAAGGTACTGCCATAATTACAGCTAGAGGTAATGCCCAGGTTTCAAATTGTGCGGCTAGGATTAGAAACACCATCAAAATAGCTAAACTAAATGCAAATAGTGCTGCATTACTGGTAGTTTTTTCTTGAAAGGCCTTGCCTGTCCAGGCAATTTGGTAATCAGCAGGTAGGGTTTCATGGGCGATTCTTTCTACTAGCTTAATTGCATCTCCTGAACTGATATCAAGTGACCCACGCCCGATTAGTTTGGCTGATAACAAACCGTTATAACGTTCTAACTGTTCTGCACCTACACGGTGTTCAATTTTAATCAATGCAGATAATGGAATCATGGCCCCCGATTGAGCGCGTACGTAGATTTTACCTAGGTCATCAGGGTGCATTCTGTAAGCAGCATCCGCTTGTAGTTGAACTCGATAAGTACGACCGCTACGATTAAAATCGTTGATGTAGAGTGATCCTATGGTACTTTGCAAGGTAGTATAAATGTCATTAATTGCAACACCTTGGGTCAGTGCTTTGGCTTCATCAACTTCAATAAAGAATTGTGGAATGGTTGGTCGGAAGAAAGTGTTGATGGAATCAATTAATGGTTCTTGTTCTAATGTGTCTATTAAGTTATTAGCAACTTGTAATAAAGCTGCTGGATCTGCATTAGTGCGACTTTGCAAATAAAATTCAAAGCCTCCGGTTCTGCCCATGCCACGAATTGCGGGTGGATTAAATGCAACAGTTAGGCCATCGGTTTGACGAGAACTAATATCAAGTAAGTCATCAACAATGTCGTCAGCCGAGGAGTCTCGCTCAGACCAATCGGTCATGGTGACAAAAATAGTCGCTACATTAGTTTTATTGCCACCGCCAATCAGATCAAAGCCATTAATCGCAAATTGAAAGCTAATTTCAGGGTTTTGTGCCATTTCAGCACGCACAGCATCTGCTGTTTTTACTGTGCGTGCTAGGGTTGCGTTATCAGGTAATAGAATTGCAGCAATCACAAAGCCTTGATCTTCAGGGGGTATAAAACCATCTGGTGTTATTTTTGCTAAATAAACTACGCCACCAATAATGGCAATGAAAATTAATGCGCTAGCAGCTCTATGGTGTAGCGTTAAGCTAACTATGCTGACATAGAGTGCTCGTACTTTATTAAAGTAATGATTAAACCATTTGAAGAAGCGTGGTTCAGCTGCATTAGGTTTAAGTAAAATTGCGCATAGGGCAGGGGTCAATGTTAAAGCTACAATACCAGAAATAACTCCGGCTACCGCTACAGTTACCGCAAACTGACGATACAGTTCTCCGGCAATTCCACCAAGGAAAGCTACTGGTACAAATACAGCTGCCAATACTAATGTCATGGCAACAATTGCACTAGATACCTGTTGCATTGCTTTGATAGCAGCATTTATTGGTGATAGTTTTTCTTCTGAAATTAGTCGCTCTATATTTTCTAATACCACAATAGCATCATCTACTACGATGCCAACTGAAAGTACGATAGCAAATAGAGTTAGAGTGTTAATTGAAAACCCTAGCAGCCATAAACCGGCAAAAGTACCAATCAGAGAAATCGGTACAGCGATAATAGGAATTAAGGTTGCACGCCAACTTTGTAAGAAAACATAGACTACTAAAATAACTAAAATCATGGCCTCAGCAAGTGTGAGCATGACTTCCCAAATGGATGCTTTGACAAAATTGCTAGTATCGTAAGGAATCATTGCGTCCATCCCGACGGGAAAGTCAACGCTTAATTGATCCATTTTAGCTTTAATCGCCACCGCTGTTTCTAGTGCGTTGGCACCTGGATGGAGGTAAATTCCGATGCCAACACCTGGTTTGCCATTTAGCATAATATTGGCGCGATAATCTTGTGCGCCAAGTTCAATGCGTGCAATATCTTTTATCTGGATAAGTCCACGCGGACCATCCGCACGCAAAATAATATTGCCAAATTGTTCTGCTTCAATAAGGCGACCTTTGGCTGTGACGGTATAAATTAATTGTTGGTCAGCTAACGCAGGCTCTTGGCCAATTTGACCTGCTGCATACTGGGTGTTTTGTGCCCGAATTGCTGTTGCTACATCACTGGTGGTAATTCCTAATTGAGCCATACGATCTGGATGTAGCCAGATACGCATAGAATATTCTTGTGCACCAAAAATTCTTGCTTCGCCTACTCCGACAGTGCGCCTTAGTTGGTCAATAACATTATTGGTGAGGTAATTGCTGATAAATAAAGGGGTGTGTCTTTCGTCCTCGGAAGTGATAGCAAATACCAATAAGATGGAGTCTGAACGTTTGCGTACCACGATACCGGTGCGCCTGACTTCATCAGGAAGGCGGGGTAGGGCGACATTAACTTGGTTACTGACATTAAAATTAGCTTGATCAATATCTGAGCCGATTTCAAAAGTAACTGTAATAGTTAAGCGACCGCTAGAGTCAGCGCTAGAATTAAAATAAAGTAAGTCATCAATGCCGCTTAGGTTTTCTTCTATGGGTGCGGCAACAGTTTTAATTAAAGTTTCAGCACTAGCGCCAGGGAAAGTTGCAGTAATAAGAATTGTCGGTGGGGCAACTTGTGGGTACTGTGCAATAGGTAGCTGCATGATTGCTGCTAATCCTGACAGTACGATAAAAATAGAGATTACAGATGCAAAAATAGGGCGGGTAATAAAGAATTTTGCCATGCGGGTACGTTATATTTGGTGCTTATGTTATTGGCTTGAAATTATGATGTTATGACTGTTACAGCTTTGCCAGAACGCAATCTAATAATGTTGTCGATAATTACCCGATCACCCGGGTTTAGTCCCTGTAAAATTATCCATTTTTGTCCTACCCAATCACCTGCTACAACAGGTTGTTGTATTGCTTCATTCTTTTCATTGACAAGATAAACATAGCGACCGAAGTCAGATGTTAAGACGGCAATTTGCGGCACTAGAAATACTTCCACAGATTCAACTGCAGCGACACGAACACGTACAAACTGTCCAGGTAATAACCGTTGTGCGCTGTTTTCAAAGGTTGCGCGTAATTGTTGGGTGCCTAGTAGTGGGTCAATTTGGCTGGCGGCAAAGTTTATATTACCTTTATGTGAGTATTCTGAACCATCGGTTAGGGTGATGGTGACATGCTGGATATTATGTTCAGTTAAACGGCCACCAAAACGAGCTAATTCATTATCAGAAAAACTAAAGCGAACCCATATTGGCGACACCTGGATAATATTTGTCAATAAGCTTGTACTGGCTGTTATTAGTGCTCCTTCAGAAAATTGTGAGCGTCCAGTAATACCGTCTACAGGTGCTGTTACAGTAGTGTATGAAAGATTAAGTTCAGCCTGTTGTACCCGTGCTTTTGCTGATTTTAACGCGGCTTTCTCTATCATATGTTCGGCCATGATTCCGTCATAAGCGCGCTGGCTAATAAAATTCTTGCTGACTAATGCCTGGCCACGCTGCTCCTCACGTTCGGCTCGGGCAACCCGGATTTGTTGTTCTAAGAATTGCGCGCGTGCTTCAGCTAAAGTATTTTCAAAAGGTACGGGATCAATTAAAAATAAAGGTTGCCCCGCTTTAATTGGAGTACCTTCTGTATACAAACGTTTGAGTAAGATACCTCCTACACGAGGGCGTATTTCAACTTCTTTGGCACCTTCTGTCTGCGCGATAGTCTCAGCACCGATCGGTTGTTTACTTGATTGCATGGATAAGACATGAACAGGGATTGGTTCTTCAATTGATAGATCATCAGATGTAGCTTGATTATCTTTGCAAGCAGCGAGTGGTAGGATTAATGGTATTAAAATAACCAGGATTTTTATCCGGTTGCTTATTGATGATTTTTCTGCAGATCTAACACCTGTCATTTTGTTCTAGTTCCTTATTGTGCCTATTATTGCCTGGATCCTGCAAGTGATCATGCGTATTTTACGTAACATATTGTTTCATAAAACAAACTTTATTATTTTATGCGCGTTTCTAAGCATTCCATGCAGAATAAAATTCACTCTACGAAACAATTTGTTAAACACTATATGCAGGATCAATTGCAGGATCAATTGCAGGATCTAGGTATTAGTCAATTTGGGCCATTATAGCGGAATGAATTAAGTCTGATACCGTTCGTTATATTTGGTAAAATCATCACTAGTTTTGGAATGATTGCACGTAGTTACTTTTAGCACTTGTGCCCAGCACCATAAGGGACGAGGAAATAATACTTTATCCATTTATGCTTGCCCTTTTACTCTGATCTTTCGTTGGTCCTACGGTTACATAGAATAACTATGCGCCCTACGGACCGCCTCAAATCAGAGCAAAATAACTTCGCCTAAATGGACAAGTTATTATTGCCTCGCCCCTAAGTAATCATGAATGTATTTGGTGTGAGGTATTAAATAAATTATAAAGGTGGTTTAAAAAATGCCTACTCATTTTCTTATAGCCGTATTGGCTTGTTTTTTCTTTTCTGCAACAGTTGTTGCTCAAACATCATTAAAGCTTCCTGAAACCATAAAAGTTGTCCCAGAAGCTTTAACCTCAGAACCAGTTTGTGACCCCATAATAGCGGCATCATGGCGCGATGCACAAGAAATTGATGGGGTTAAAATTCGTGAATCACGTCGTTGTAACCCGGATAACCCTGCGTTAATTGCAGCGGTTGTTAAAGGAACCAATAATATTTCCATGGCAACATTGATGGAAACCGATCTGTCAGCAGATACCATCATTAAAGAAGATGATATTGATGGTGATGGTGACCCTGATCGTATCACTATTAAACTTGAAGTGATGGAGCTTAATGGACCTTCGCCTGACTTTGAGGGATTAATTCCAACTTTTGATATTGCTCCTGGTATTCAGCCTGGTCTTTGGGTTTTTGCACCTAAGACAAGAGGCATGTCAACTGAGAATTTTGAAAGTGTACGTGCGAATTCTTTATTACGTTTACCTTCACCGGTAATTCGTGTTGAAGTAGGTGATACAGTAAGACTTGTGCTAGAAAACTCACATTATTTGCCACATACCATCCATCTGCATGGTGTTGATCATCCTTATGCTGGACATGGTCATGATGGTGGTGATGGGGTGCCACAAACTAGTGAGTCATTTCTGCTACCTGGCGGGCAACGTGTTTATGAATTTACACCACGTCAAGCCGGCACTATGCTTTACCATTGTCACGTACAAACTCATACTCATTTGGCTATGGGCTTAGTTGGCATGATTATTGTGGAGGAGAATCGTCCTAATAATTGGTTGCAAACTTTAAATGTCGGTGCTGGGCATGTGCGCCACCCATCAGTTGCGATACAAGAAGAATTTGATCATGAATATGATTTACATTATCACGCGATGGATAAAGAGCTGCATGAAATCATCCAGAAATATAATGACCCACGCTTAATTGCACGTGATATGAATCGGTTATATGACATCACTGATTCAACAGAAGATTATTATGTGTTAAATGGTTTGTCTTTTCCTTATACCCTAAGGGAGTCATTAATAATAGTTGAGCCAGATCAGAAAGTTAAACTGCGTGTGGCGAATACCGCAAGTGAAATGTTAGCAATGCATACTCATGGTCATAAAGCAACCATCACTCATTATGATGGGATTGAGCATAATCCGATTGCACAAATTACTCGGGATGTTTATGCCCTTGCGGCGGCACAACGACTGGATTTAACCTTAAATACAACGGATGATGGTTTGCACAGTTATGGAGAAGGTATTTGGTTATTTCATGATCATCGAGAAAAAGGAATTACTAATAACGGAATGAATCCTGGTGGTAATGTCAGCGCGATTGTGTATAAATCTTACCTAGATGATATTGGTTTGCCAAAAAGTCAGGGTATTGATATTAGTAAATATTTTACTGAAGAATTTCATCAAAGAAAATTGCCAGTTTGGCAGGATCTTGATGCCAGCGGAAGTCTAGGTGCGGCGGCAGGGCAAAGTGCTCCAATAATAGACCCAGCAACCCGCATTACCTTAATTGATTTCATCTTTGGATTAGTTGCAGGTCTTATGTTGTATATGTTGTTTGCTAGGCGAGAGCAAACAAAGCAAGCTATGCTACAGGTGGTATCTAAGCTTAAAGGTTCAAAAGGGAATAAAGCAAATGATTAAATATATTACTATTTTATTTGTTGGTATGTTGGTTATCAATGGTCAGGTAATGGCAGCCGAGGATGCTGAGTCGACTGATCATGATGCACATAGTGGCCATGACATGGATCACGGCGATCATATGATGGATGATAGTGATCACAGTGGACATGATATGGATCACAGTGACCATAGTGGACATGACATGGGTCATGGTGATGATCATGGCATGGCGCATGGCGATGATCATATGATGGATGATCATAGTGATCACAGTATGATGCATCCGGGTGAGGATGGTCATGCCTCACACCATGGTGATGGTCATCATCATATGGATGATAGTCATATTATGGATCATGAAGGTGGCATGATCATGGGACAGAATTTTGACAAACTTCCTAGTAGCTGTGACAGTATTTCAGAAGAAGTGGAAATTACTGTTCGTGCCGGTAGAGAATATGCAAATAAGTTCCCTGGAACTATGTATGCTTTTGATGAGCAACAATGGCATGTCAAACCTTGCGCCAAAGTTACTTGGCACTTTGTCAATGAAGATGATATACGTCATCAGTTTATGATGCACGGACTACCACGTTATATGTATCAAAATGGTATGTTTCATCTTGAGGTTACCGGGCCAAGAACCATCTCTGGAACCTTGATTGTTCCGGCAACTGATGAAACCTACTTGGTTCACTGTGATATTTCCCAGCATATGGAAAAAGGTATGAAGGCGCAATTGGTGGTTGGTAATGGAGGTGAAGATATTCCTAGTATTCCTGGCTTAACCCCTTACGCTTTTCCAGATACTTATTTGCATGAGGATTTACCACAAGTTTCTAATGAAGATGACGATGATTCATTACTAACTCAAGTCGATGAATTTGTTACAGATAACACACCTTTTTCACTAATAGCATTATTTGGTGTATTGATTGGTTTGTTAAGTGTACCGTTGATTCTTAAATTATTCTCATTTAGAAAAAATAAAGTTGAGGCTGAATAAGAAAAGGGGATCATTCATTTTCTTTGTCCATGAAAGGTACGAAAAAAGATGATACCTAGATCCTGCAGGTAATCGTGCATATAATGTGTAACAATCTGTTGTGCAGTATTTGTGCGATTACTTGCAGGATCTAGGTGATATGTAGGTTGGGTAGAGCGAATAGCGAAACCCAACATTTCTGTGATGCTGGATTTAGCTATTCGCTCTACTCAGCCTACGTTATCTTTTTCTTTCAAAAAAAATTGTGGGGTGGGTAAACGATAGTGCATCCACCTTTCGTATTCATTACAAAGGTGGGTGCGCTTTGTTTATCCACGCTACTACCACTATTACTGATTGTATTTCCATTTAAACCTAGTACCTTACACGCTAAATTCCAAATAAAATATCTACTTTACCGAAGATATCTTTGCCAGTAACTCCCTCCTATTACTCAGAATCTATACTTGACTAAATAAGTCGGGTATTTTATACTTGACCAAATCAGTCGGGTATTCTAAATCTTAAGTATTATTTTCTAACAATCTTAGCCCGTTGATTCTTTAAAGGAATTTGTAGTATGAAACTTACAACCAAAGGACGGTTTGCAGTGACGGCGCTGTTGGATCTTGCAATACATCATGAGAATAGCCCAGTAACACTTTCAGATATTGGCCAGCGACAGAAAATTTCGCTGTCTTATTTAGAGCAATTATTCGCTAAATTACGTCATTCGGAACTTGTTGATAGTGTCCGTGGTCCAGGTGGTGGCTATTGTCTTGCCAAGGAATTAAGTGAGGTGTCGGTTGCTGATATTATTCTTGCAGTTGATGAGCCAATTGATACCACACAATGTGGTGGCAAAGAAAATTGCCTGAATGATGGAAAATGTATGACTCATGATTTATGGGCTAAGTTAAATGATCTTATTTTTGACTATTTGCGTGCAGTAACGTTAGAACAGCTTGTTGATGAGCATATGGAGCGCGATCAAAAGAAGAAGCAGCAACAATTGGATGACGTGGTAGCTCCCATATTTGATATGCATCAATCTACACCTCTTTAAGCGCCGGACATTCATTGTTTGTTGACTAAGTTATATTAGTTAATTATAGGTATCTTAGAGCATATTATGGCAATTACTTTAACTGAGAATGCAGCTGGATATATACAACGACAACTTGAAAAACGAGGCAAAGGAATTGCTTTACGGGTTGGAATTAAAAAATCAGGATGTTCTGGTTTTGCTTATACTTTTGATTATGCAGATGACATAATGAAAGACGAGCAAATGTTTACATCCTTTAATGCCAATATTGTTATTAGTCATAATAATTTGTCTCACCTTGATGGCTCACAACTTGATTTTGTTAAAGACGGATTGAATAGTAGTTTTAAGTTTAGTAATCCTAATATTGATAATGCCTGTGGTTGTGGTGAGAGTTTTGGTTTTAAGGCATCCGAAAAAAGTTAACATTATCATAGAATTAAACAATACCTAAAGATTTACAAAAGGAATCGACCAAATGAGCACAGTACTGCAAAATCTGGTTAATCAGCCATATAAACATGGCTTTGTTACTGAAATTGAATCTGAGGTCGCACCTAAAGGATTGAACGAAGATACTATTCGTATGATTTCAGCTAAAAAAAATGAACCTGAGTGGCTACTTAAGTTTAGGCTGGATGCGTATAAAAAATGGCTTACGATGACTGCACCAGAGTGGCAGAATGTAAAGTATCCAACGATTGATTTACAGGCAATTAGCTATTATGCGGCACCAAAGCCTAAGAAAAAGTTGGCTAGTATGGACGAAGTAGATCCTGAGTTGTTGCGTACGTTTGAAAAATTAGGTGTTCCTATGCACGAACGTGCTGCATTGGCTGGGGTTGCGGTTGATGTTGTTTTTGATAGCGTATCGGTTGCTACTACTTACAAAGGTAAACTGGCTGAAGTTGGGATTATTTTTTGCTCGATTTCAGAAGCTGTGCAAGATCATCCTGAACTAGTTAAACAATATCTAGGTAAAGTGGTTCCAGTTGGTGACAATTATTATGCCGCTTTAAATTCAGCTGTATTTACCGATGGTTCATTCTGTTTTATCCCTAAAGGTGTTAAATGTCCGATGGATTTGTCCACCTATTTTCGGATTAATACCGAAGGTTCTGGGCAGTTTGAACGTACTTTAATTATTGCTGAGGATGACTCTTCGGTTTCTTATCTGGAAGGCTGTACGGCACCGCAATTTGATACTAATCAATTGCATGCGGCGGTGGTAGAGTTGATTGCGATGGATAATGCAGATATTAAATACTCAACAGTACAGAATTGGTATGCTGGTGATGAAAATGGGGTTGGTGGTATTTATAATTTTGTTACCAAGCGTGGTTTAGCTAAAGGTGTTAATTCTCGTATTTCTTGGACACAAGTAGAAACTGGTGCGGCGATTACTTGGAAGTATCCATCTTGTATCTTACGTGGTGATAATTCTGTGGGTGAATTCTATTCGGTTGCAGTTACTAATAATTATCAGCAAGCAGATACTGGTACCAAAATGATTCACATTGGTAAAAACACCCGTAGCACTATTGTTAGCAAAGGTATTTCTGCGGGGCATTCTAATAGTAGTTATCGTGGTTTAGTAAGAATCACACCTACTGCAGATGGTGCTCGGAATTACTCACAATGTGACTCAATGTTAATTGGTGATCAATGTGGTGCTCACACTTTTCCTTACATTCAAGTAAAAAATAATAGTGCACAAGTTGAGCATGAAGCATCTACCTCAAAAATTGGTGAAGAGCAGTTATTTTACTTCGCTCAGCGTGGTATTGATGCGGAAGAGGCAGTGTCAATGATAATTAATGGTTTTTGTAAAGATGTGTTTCAGCAATTACCAATGGAATTTGCAGTTGAAGCAACCAAGTTGCTTAGCTTTAAGTTAGAGGGTAGTGTCGGATGATCAATCAAAATAGTAAAACATTACTTGAAGTACGTGGTCTACACGCAAATGTTAACAATATTGAAATTTTGAAAGGGGTTGATTTAACCATTAAAGCGGGTGAAATTCACGCCATTATGGGTACCAATGGTTCTGGTAAAAGTACCTTTGCTAAAGTACTAGCAGGTCATAATGCATATACTGTTACTGCTGGTAGCGTTATGTTTGAAGGCAAAGATTTGTTTGAACTGGCACCAGAAGAACGTGCCCGTGCTGGTGTGTTTTTAGCTTTTCAATATCCAATTGAAATCCCTGGTGTGGCGAATAATCAGTTCTTACGACTGGCTTACAATACTGTGCAAACTCAGCGAGGCAAGGAAGAACTTGATCCACTAGAGTTTGATGATTTCGTCCGTGACAAAATGAAGTTGTTGGAAATGAACCCTGAGTTTCTTGATCGTAGTGTTAATGAAGGTTTCTCTGGTGGTGAAAAAAAACGTAATGAAATTCTACAAATGGCTTTGCTTGAACCACGTTTGAGTATTCTTGACGAAACTGACTCTGGATTAGATATAGATGCTTTAAGAATTGTTGCTAATGGAGTTAATCATCTTACTAATCAAGATAATGCGACTATTTTAGTGACCCATTATCAGCGCTTGCTAAACTATATTGTGCCCGACTATGTGCATGTTATGGACGCTGGTAAAATTATTAAAACTGGTGGTAAGCAGCTGGCGTTAGAGCTTGAAGAACGTGGCTATGATTGGATTAATGCTGAGGGCGCTACGTTATGAAGCCAGTAACCAGCAGCAATCATTATCTTGAAAGACTGCTGCAAACTTGGTCCAAACCATCACCTAATACATTGCCATGGCTTAAGCAGCTACAAGTTGGTGCATTAGACTGTGTTAATACACTAAGAATGCCGACCCTACGTGATGAGGAATGGCGTTTCACAGATATCTCCTCACTTACTAAATTACCGTTTCCTGTTGTAAGTAATCCTTCATCGCTACAGTTGAGTGATATTGAAGCTTATTGTTTGCAAGAAGCAGCGACAAGGATAGTATTTGTGGATGGTCAGTATGCACCACAGCTATCTTGTGTTGATAGTGATGTAGTCGCTGGTAATTTATTAAGTTTAAGCTGTGCCTATGAGGAAGAAATTGCGCAACATATTGGGCAGCATATAGACAGTAAAGACAATGTATTTGCTGCTCTTAATACTGCATTTCTTCAAGATAGTGCGATTGTAATGGTTCCTTGTAATACTACGATTACCGCACCGATTCATTTGTTATTTATTGCCACTCAGCAAGAAGTTAGCAGTTATCCGCGTTGTTTAATCATCGCACAATCTGGTAGTAAGGCAACTATTGTTGAAGATTATGTTGCATTACAGGCTGCAAATTACCTGACTAACACTGTAAGTGAAATTAGTATTGCAGCTAATGGGCAGCTTAATCATGTTCGTGTGCAGCGTGAAAGCCGTCAGGCTTTTCATATTGCAAATTGTAATGTGTCGTTGGCTCGTGCTAGTAACTATCATTCTGTCAGTGTGGCTTTAGGTGCAGCTATTTCACGTGTTAATTTGAATGTGGCGCTAACTGATGAAGGAGCTGAGTGTACAGTTAATGGATTAGCACTAATTAGCGAGCAGCAGCTAGCAGATTCACATACTTTTATTGATCATATCAAACCACACTGTAGCAGTAATCAGCAACATAAATGTATTGTTGGCGGCACTGCACATGCTGTATTCAATGGCAGAATAATGGTGCGCCCAAATGCACAACAGACTGATTCAAAACAAAGTAGTCGTAATTTATTATTGACAGATAAGGCACATGTTGACACTAAGCCACAATTAGAAATTTTTGCGGATGATGTTAAATGTGCTCACGGTGCCACAGTTGGTCAGTTGGATGATGAAGAAATTTTTTATTTGAGAAGTCGTGGTTTGTCAGAAATTGCTGCGCGTGATTTATTGGTCTATGCGTTCGGTGCTGAAATTATAGAGCAAATTACTATTAATTCGCTTAAGCAACAGCTCAAACAAAGCATACTTGAATATACAAAGCATTCTGAGTAACTATGAAGATTATTGATACCAAATTTGAGTCACAAACTGTAACTAATAATATGGAAAGTACTCGTCTAGATTTTCCAATTCTTAAGCTTAAAGTTAATAATAAGCCATTAGTTTATCTTGATAGCGCCGCGTCTAGTCAAATGCCACAAGTTGTTATTGATCGTTTGTCTTACTATCATACAGCACAACATGCAAACATTAATCGTGGAGTTCATTATTTATCAGAAACCGCTACCGCAGCATACAACGCTGCACGTTGTAAGCTACAACAGTTTGTTAATGCAAAAGAAGATAGGGAAATAATTTTCACCAGTGGTACTACAGATGCAATTAATCTGGTGATGCATGGTTATGGGCGGAAATTTATTAAAGCAGGTGATGAAATAATTTTATCTACGCTTGAACATCATTCTAATATCGTGCCTTGGCAAATGCTAGCAGAAGAAACTGGTGCAAAAATTCGTGTTATTCCTATTAATGATGCAGGTGAACTGTTAATTGATGAATATGAGAAGCTGTTTAATAAGCGTACTAAATTTGTTAGTTTAATTCATGTATCTAATTCACTAGGCAGTATTAATCCGATCAAATCAGTGATTGCTTTCGCCCATACACATGGCGTACCAGTATTGATTGATGGTGCTCAGGCAGCACCTCACATGAGTATTGATGTACAGGATCTTGATTGTGATTTTTATGCTTTTTCTGCACATAAATTATGTGGACCAACCGGTGTTGGTGTTTTGTATGGAAAAGAAGAGTTGTTGGAATCCATGCAACCTTTCAAAGGTGGCGGTGACATGATCGCAACCGTAAGTTTTGAAAAAACAACTTACAACACCATTCCGCATAAATTTGAAGCAGGTACGCCACCGATTGCTGCCGCGATTGGGTTTGGTACGGCAATTGATTATTTGTCAACACTTGGGTTAGATGAAATTCATGCTTATGAAACAGATTTACTTAACTATGCCACAGAACAGATAAAGCAAATACCAGGTGTGCATATTATAGGCACGGCTGCCGATAAAACTGCCATCTTATCATTTGTTATTGATGGTATTCATCCGCATGATATTGGTACTCTATTAAATCAGGATGGGATTGCTATTCGTACTGGACATCATTGCACTCAGCCAGTTATGCAACGGTTTCAAATACCAGCAACATCACGAGCATCTTTTGCATTTTACAATAATAAAACAGAAGTTGATGCCTTGGTTGCAGGCATTCACGCTGTTAAACAGGTGTTTTCATAATGAATGCAAAATCACTTTATCAAGAAGTTATTCTAGACCACAATCGAAAACCACGTAATTATGGCACGCTTGATGATGCCAGCCATCAGGCTGTTGGGCATAATCCTTTATGCGGTGATCGGCTGGATATTACACTTAATCTTAACGATGAACATATTGATAAGATTGCTTTTCATGGTGAGTCCTGTGCTATCTGCAAAGCATCTGCTTCAATGATGACGGCTGCAGTCAAAGGTAAAACCTACGCTTATGCTGAAACAATGATAAAAGAGTTTCGTGATATGGCGACTGGCAAGCTAAACCTTGACAATCCGCATCATCTTGGACGGTTAACCGTGTTTTCTGGCATACAAGATTTGCCTACACGAGTTAAATGCGCCATTCTACCGTGGCATACCCTACATGCCGCCCTAAACTCAGTGGCCGGTGCCTCAACTGAGGCTGAACATGATCCGGCAAACGCCAGCACAGTTTAATCTTCTCCCTATTTTCATCTCGTAGCAAACAGGAAAATTAAATGCCTCGAATAGCAGAAATAGAAGGTACTCCAAATAAAAATGCACTAAAGTTTATACTTAAAGAGCCTCTCACCTGGGGTGTGACCCGTTCTTTTGATAATGCAGAAGCTGCTAAAGATGATCCATTAGCAGCAGAATTATTCGAAATTGATCATGTTACCAATGTATTTTATATTGATAGCTGGATCACAGTTACCCAAGATGGTGAAGCTAATTGGCAGGATCTGGCTCGTGAAATTGCAGACCCAATTCGTGCCGCCCCCGCCGCCACAGAACAAACTGAAGCTACAGTTTCCGCTGCTAATGCAGCGCTTGTAAATTTAAGTCCAGCCGATCAAATACGTTTAGAAAGAATTAATGTGTTGTTGGACGAAGAAGTACGTCCTTTCTTACAAAATGACGGTGGTGATTTGCATGTGCTAGGTTTGGAAGAGAATGTTCTACGCATTCATTACCAAGGTGCCTGTGGTACTTGCCCCAGTGCAATAACTGGCACCCTCAGAGGCATTGAGCAAATGTTAAAAGCAATAGAACCGGATATTCATGTGGTTGCAAGTTAAAACTGTCGAATAAATTGTTGGGTATTTCTTATAATGGTAGCCTCCGATTTGGCTGTCATCAGGCAACGGTATGTTTTTATGGGAATCTCTCGTGAAAATTCAAATATCGTTTTACACTTTTTCGAAAAAGAAGAATTTTCGCATCTGATGTCACTTGTTTGGAAGTTCTTGGTTATCACCAACTCAATTAAACAGATAAAGCCTGATTTGGAACATCTTTATGAAATGGCAACGCTTTATCCTGTGTCATCATCTGTTATTCAACAGGCCATATAATTACGGCAATAAAGAAGTCATTAACCACCGGCTGAAGCCTGCTGCAAGCCAACCGCCCCAAGGCGGCTGAAGAGTACGGCTGAAGTTCTACTCAATATGAAACTCATCTTCTCGCTCTGCATGATTCTCAATGTAATTTTTGATCATCTCATCAGTGATATTCTCTGTGCTACAAGCAAAATATCCTCGCGCCCACATCCGTTTACCCCAGTACTCCTTACGCAGTGAACCAAACTCTCGTTGGAGCTTATAGCTTACCCTTCATCTTCTGAATCAGTTTACTAACCGACACTTGGAGTGGTATAGATACCAATATATGCACATGGTCGCAACCACGCCTGACATTATCTCTACACTCATATCAGAGCATATCTGTCTACTGAAGCTCACGCAGCCGCCAGGGCAATCGCATTAAAAACATCTTGACATTAGGATTAAATTTGGTATGTATAGGCAATTTTATTTATGTCTACAAAATCCCCTCTCGCTATAACTGAATATTTCTCATCAATTCAAGATCCGC
>JAJFJL010000239.1 GCA_021774055.1 Nitrosomonas sp.
AATAACTTGAGCATCTAGCTTTGTCTTTATGCTCATCTTCTGCATTATGTAAACAGTTACATAGCCGTGCTATGCGCCTGTTTACACGCTTTGAATATGAGCATAAATCCTGTGCTAGTTGCTCAAGTTATTTCATGCGCGTTCCTAAGGGACGAGGCAATGATGATTTGTCCATTTAGGCAAAGTCATTTTGCTCTGATTTGAGGTGGTCCGTAGGGCGCATAGTTATTCTATGTAACCGGAGGAACAACGAAAGATCAGAGTGAAAGTACAAGTCTAAATGGATAAATTATTATTGCTTCGTCCCTATGTAGCTGCAATAAACAATAGAACCAGGTATAATCGCGCTCAGGTAATTTGCGAAAGTGGCGGAATTGGTAGACGCACCAGATTTAGGTTCTGGCGCCGAGAGGTGTGGGGGTTCGAGTCCCCCCTTTCGCACCATCAAATAAATGGTACGGTAGTTTGTAGATATTCAACTCAAGTAGTTGTAGGTGTTTGTGCACTTAACTTGGTGTGCCAAATGTTGCATTATGGGTTGTTTAGTTTACTGCCGGACAACTTCTTAGTTTCAAATCATTAAAAAATTAAATATCGTCAATTAGTCAGGAAGTTTAATGCCATCAAACACAGAAAGTCCTAGTTTAGAGCACCGTTTTGATTTTTCAATTTCCAAGGATGAGGTCCAGAAAGTATTAGATGCTCGTCTGAAAAGAATCGCGAAGACAGCTAAAGTACATGGTTTTCGTCCAGGTAAAGCGCCGTTAAAAGTAATTGCTCAGAAGCATGGAAAGGATGTCAGGCTTGAGGTGATAGGTGAGATGTTGGAGAAAAATTTCAACACAGCATCACAGGATAAACATTTTGATGTTATAGGGCAGCCACGTTTTGAAGAACAACAAGAAAATGATGAAACGATTGGATTTAGTGCAGTTTTTGAGGTTTATCCTGAAATAATATTAGGTGATTTAAGTCAGGTAAATGTTGAGCGGCCAGTTATTGATGTTCAGGATAGTGATGTAGATAACACTTTGCAAGTTTTACGTAAACAACACGCACGTTATGAAACTGTGGTACGCCCTGTCGAATTAGGAGATCGGGTTCATGTTGATTATCAGGGGACTATTGATAGTGTTAAGTTTGAAGGTGGTAGTGCAGAAAATATTGCTTTAATAGTAGGAGAAGGAAAGCTTTTAAAAGACTTTGAAGAGTCAATCATAGGCATGAGTCAGGGACAAAATAAAACGTTTGAAGTGACGTTTCCTGAAAACTATCATGGAAAAGAATTGGCAGGAAAACTTGCTGTATTTGAAGTAGAAGTAAATAGTGTTGAAATGCCAGTACTGCCAGAGATAGATGCTGAATTTGCTAAATCACTTGGTGTTTCTGATGGTGATACTGAAAAGATGCGTCTCGGCGTTAAACAGAATATCGAATGGGAGTTATCCAAACGAATTAGAGATAAAGTCAAGAATCAAGTCTTGCAGTCATTACTTGATAAAACAGAATTTGAAGTGCCAAAATCTTTATTGAACAACGAAGCAGAGCGGCTATTGGAAAATACACGTCAAAGTTTTAAGGATAAAGGTGTGGAATTTGATGATGAAATGTATAAGCCGGAGTTATTTCATGGTAAAGCAGAAAATCGTGTGAGACTTGGCTTAATTTTTGAAAAATTAATGAAAGTACATAAATTCAAATCTGACCCTGAACAAGTGCTAAGAATAGTAAAGGAAATGGCACAACAGTATGAAAACCCAGATGAAGTTGTTAAATGGCATTATGATTCCCCTGAACGACTTAAGGATATAGAGGCTGTATCCCTTGAAGATAATATAGTGATGTGGGTACTGCAACAAGTTAATGTCGTAAGTAAGCCTATGACGTTTGATGAAATTATGAAGATGGGCTTGACATGATTCACCCGGTGAGTCAGTTACCTGACGATCTAGCACCAATGGGTATTGGTATGATCCCGATGGTGATTGAAACCAGTGGGCGTGGTGAGCGTGCTTATGATATATATTCAAGGTTACTGAAAGAAAGGATTATTTTTTTGGTTGGGCCAGTGACAGAAACGTCTGCAAATCTGGTCGTGGCACAGTTCCTTTTTTTAGAATCAGAGAATTCTGATAAAGATATCCACCTTTATATTAATTCACCAGGTGGATCAGTTTCTGCTGGGTTGGCAATATACGATACTATGCAATATATTAAATCAGATGTTAGTACTCTGTGTATTGGTCAGGCAGCTAGTATGGGTGCATTGTTATTGACTGCAGGTACAAAGAATAAACGATTTTGTTTGCCTAATTCGCGTGTCATGATTCATCAGCCGATGGGAGGATTTCAAGGGCAGGCATCGGATATTGAGATACATGCCAAGGAAATTTTATATCTTAAAGCACGTTTAAATAAGATTATGGCTAAACATACAGGGCAAACAATCAAAGCAATAGAAAAAGATACTGATAGGGATAATTTTCATAGTGCAGAAGAATCAGTCAAGTATGGGCTGGTAGATTCTGTTCTAGTTACCAGGAATGAAGGTAAAGGTTAATACCTAGATCCTGAAGTAATCGCACACATACTGCACAATAGATTGCTCCATATAGCAAACCGTATTCTTTGGGAATATCAATAAGTATTCCACGCAGAATAAGATTCACTTTATGAAACAATTTGTTGCACATTGTATGCGCGATTACTTGCAGGATCTGGATAATGTGTAAGTTCTTACATATACTTCAGTTGTAGTATATTATGTATTGAAATTACTATATAAAACAGTTGATTGTTTGTGATGTTTATTTGTTGTGTGGTACTTATATTGAACTTTTGGTTTGCCGGTCTGATTAATTCAGGAAAAAAATATGACAGAGAAAGCAAGTAGCGAGAAACTACTTTATTGTTCTTTTTGTGGAAAAAGTCAGCATGAAGTAAGAAAGCTTATTGCGGGGCCTTCTGTTTATATCTGTGATGAATGTATCGATCTTTGTAATGATATTATTCGTGAAGAAATGCAGAGTGACGAGGCCTCTAAATTAATTAAATCAGATTTACCCGTTCCACAGGAGATATGTCAGATACTTAGTCAGTATGTAATAGGACAGGCGTCTGCAAAAAAGATTTTATCTGTTGCTGTATATAATCACTATAAACGTCTTAAAAATATTGTTGCATCTGGTGATAGTTCAGATGAAATTGAATTAGCTAAAAGTAATATTTTACTTGTTGGTCCGACTGGATCCGGTAAAACATTATTGGCACAAACATTAGCGCGGCTTCTTGATGTACCTTTTGTTATGGCTGATGCAACGACATTGACGGAGGCTGGTTATGTCGGTGAAGATGTAGAAAACATCATCCAGAAGTTATTGCAAAAATGTAATTATGATGCTGAGAAGGCACAACGTGGCATCGTTTATATTGATGAAATTGATAAAATTTCACGTAAATCAGATAACCCCTCAATAACTAGAGATGTTTCTGGTGAAGGTGTTCAGCAAGCGTTATTAAAATTAATTGAAGGTACAACTGCCCTAGTTCCACCTCAGGGTGGCCGCAAGCATCCAAATCAAGAGTTTGTTCAAGTTGATACAACTAATATTTTATTTATATGTGGCGGTGCATTCGATGGCCTTGATAAAGTAATCAATGCCCGATCAGATAAGGGTAGCATTGGTTTTGGTGCTAGTGTAAAGCATCGTAACGATGATAAACGTATTAGTGAAGTATTGCAAAATGTGGAACCCGAAGACTTGGTTAAATTTGGTCTAATTCCAGAATTTGTTGGACGCTTACCAGTTGTGGCAACATTAGAAGAATTGAGTGAAGTTGCCTTAATAGAAATTCTAACAGAGCCTAAGAATGCATTAGTAAAGCAATATAAAAAGATGTTTAGTATGGAAGATGGCGTTGAATTAGAATTTCGTGACCAGGCATTGAAAGCCATTGCTAAAAAAGCAATGGCGCGTAAAACAGGCGCGCGTGGTTTACGCTCAATTTTAGAAGAAACATTGTTGGATATTATGTATGATTTACCATCATTAAAGAATGTTTCAAAAGTTGTTATTGAGCATGGTACTGTCAATGATGATATTAAACCAATTCTAATATATTCAGATCAGCCAAAAGTTGCGGCTAAACATCCTAGCTGATCTAGGTTTCATGTGGGGACAAGACTTAAATTGTTTCTAGTTGAATATTATTCAGTTGTCCCCACTTACGTGTCATTATCATTTTATACCTAAATAAATATGACAACTCAACTTGAAAATACTGAGCAATTATTATTACCACTGTTACCGTTGCGTGATGTGGTAGTGTTCCCTCATATGGTCATTCCATTGTTCGTGGGACGCCCCAAATCTATTAGGGCGTTAGAGCTGGCAATGGAGTCAAGTAAAGATATTTTACTTGTTGCGCAGAAATTTGCTGCTAAGGATGAGCCTGAACCAGAGGATCTTTATAGTGTATGCAGTGTTGCTAGTATATTGCAAATGCTAAAGTTACCT
>JAJFJL010000240.1 GCA_021774055.1 Nitrosomonas sp.
AAAACTTTTGATACAGTTAATGATCATTTGAATGATATTTTTCCAGCAATATTTGGCGGAGGTCAGGCAAAGCTGGTTTTAAACAGTGATGAGATACTAGATGCCGGTGCGCAATTAACCGCACAACCACCTGGCAAAAGAAACAACTCTATCCATTTGCTATCCGGAGGAGAAAAAGCATTAACGGCATTAGCATTAGTTTTTTCTTTATTTAGGCTCAACCCGGCACCATTTTGCCTACTGGATGAAGTTGATGCGCCACTTGATGACAGCAATACTGGGCGTTTCTGTGAATTAGTAAAAAAAATGTCAAATCAAACGCAATTCCTATTTATTAGTCACAACAAGATAACTATGGAAATGGCACAACAACTGATTGGTGTCACGATGCAAGAACAAGGAGTTTCACGTGTGGTAGCTGTAGATATTGAGGCTGCAATCAAAATAAATGAGACAGCAAATATAACCTAGACCCTGCAAGTAATCGTGCATATATACTTCGCACGGTCATAGTTTCGGATTTTATAGTGTAATAGTTTTTATCAAGAACAAGGCGCTGAAACAAACGCATAGCTAGCTATGTAATTGTTTCAGTAACGCTGATATTGGCAAAAATGATCCACTAGAAAACCGAAACTATGACCGTGCGAAGTATAATGTGTAGCAAATTGTTTCATAGAATGAATCTTATTCTGCGTGGAATACTTATTGATATTACCAAAGAATAAGATTTGCTATATGAAACATATCTGTTATGCAGTATGTGTGAGATTACTTGCAGGGTCTAGGTATAACCTAAACCCTACTTAACGTAGGATAAAGATAATGCCAAGAATAACTAAGGAGATGGGATGGATAATTTAAACGTTAGTGACCTACAGGCAAGTTTAATCATCATCGGAGGCATCATTATTGCCGGTGTAGTGATTTTTAACTGGGTACTACAATTACGTTATCGGCGTGAAGTACAGGAAGCAAAACAGTCTTTTGAGCATAAACATGAAGACGTGCTGCTTGATGAGAGTCAACAGCCGCAAGAAAACTCTCGAATTGAGCCGCAATTTAATAAAAAATTTATGCAAGAAATTCAAGAAAGCACAGACCAAACAAATACTATTAGTGAAGATGAACACAAAGAACCAGAAATAGAACAAAAACAAGAACTGGACAAAGAACTGGACAAAGAACTAGATTCAGAGCAAGAAACAGTAAATTCAATCGTTGATGAGGACAGCAATATCATTAATTATGTCGTCATTATTAAAGCCACAGAATTAATCCCTGCAGATACAAAATTAGTGGAATCACTACATCACAAATTTGATTTTGAAAAAACAGTTAATTGGTATGGAAAACATAAAGACACAGACCCTTGGGAAGAAATAACCTTAGAATGCCATGACGATGAAAATAAGGGTTACATGCAATTAAAAGGATGCTTACAACTGGTTGATCGCTCGGGCCCAGTGACCGAGTTAAGCTTGTCAAAGTTTCGTGACTGGACGCAAGAAATCGCAACACAATTTAAGGCAGAAGCAGACTGCCCTGACATAATGGCAGTCCACGAGCAAGCAGTTCTGCTAGACAAATTCTGCATGGATGTCGATGTTATGATCGGAATTAATATTATTAGTCGGGATAAAGGTGCATTCGTTGGCAAGAAAATACATGCCTTAGCAGAAGCATCTGGTTTTAAACTAGATGAGAAAGGTGGCTTTAAATATCGTGATGATCATAATGTTGAGCTATTTACCCTAACTAATTATGAATCAACACCATTTTTACATAACAACATGAACTCCTTGACTACACAAGGAATTACATTTCTCATAGATGTACCAAGAGTTGCCAAAGGAGAGAGTGTTTTTGAGCAAATGACACATGTTGCAAAAATTTTCTCCAATACCTTGGGAGGCATTATGGTCGATGACAATCATGTACCCTTAAGCGATAATGGCATTGCTAAAAGTATTCAACAACTGAACGAAATTCAAGCTAACATGAAAGCAAATATGCTTCCAGCTGGCAGCAACAGCGCTTTAAAATTATTTAGTTAACCAGGAGATAATAATGACGCAATCATCTAATACATTCACCCCAATCGAAGTTAAACTTGAAGCCGGACGCCAGTATTATTGGTGTACCTGTGGACAAAGTAAATCCCAACCATTTTGCGACGGATCTCATAAAGGAACAAACTTCACACCCAAAGCATTTAGTGTAGAAGCAGACAAAACAGCTTGGTTGTGCACTTGCAAAAAAACTGGCAACGCACCATTTTGTGACGGTACACATAGCAAGCTTTAGCAGCCTAACATATATACTTCGCACGGTCATAGTTTCGGTTTTCTAATACTATAAAGTCCGAAACTATGGCCGTGCTAGGTATACGTTATCCCATAAAGTCATTCCATTGATTTCAGGATTAATTTGTGCCAACCATTATTTCCCCATCTTCTATTCTAGGTTCTCAATCCCCAAAACTAACTTCACTACCACAGTTAAGCCTTTATATTCACATTCCGTGGTGCCTAAAAAAATGTCCTTATTGCGACTTTAATTCTCATGAAATTCGTACAGAGAACTACTCAGAACTAGAGCATGCATATGTAGAAGCACTCATTCATGATTTAGAAATGGCGCTGCCTAATATTTGGGGGCGCAAGGTTGTAAGTATCTTTTTTGGTGGCGGTACACCAAGCTTATTTAGCGCACAATCAATTGATAAAATATTAACCACTGTACGCATGCTGTTGCCATTAGAGCATTTTACAGAGATCACACTAGAAGCAAACCCAGGAACTTTTGAAACACAAAAATTTGCTGACTTTAAAGCTGCAGGTATTAATCGTTTATCAATTGGCATTCAAAGTTTTAATTCAAAACACTTACAGGCACTAGGACGGGTTCATAACGGGAATGAAGCACACAATGCTATTGATATCGCCTTAAAAAATTTTAAAAATATCAATCTTGATTTAATGTACGCATTACCTGAGCAAACATTAGCAGATGCACAACAAGATATTGAACTAGCTTGTGCTGCAGGTGTGCCACATATTTCAGCCTACCATTTAACATTAGAACCTAATACTTTATTTCATCGCTATCCACCAATTTTGCCTGACGACAATATAGCAGCAGAAATGCAACTCGCTATTGAGCAACGTGCAGCAGATAAGCAATATATAAATTATGAAACTTCAGCCTTTGCACACTCAGGAAAGGAATCTAATCACAATTTAAATTACTGGATGTTTGGTGATTACTTAGGAATTGGTGCAGGAGCACATAGCAAAATCAGCTTTGCTGACAAAATAATACGCCAAATACGTTATAAACATCCCAAAGAATATGTGGCCAGATCAAGTCAAAGTGATTTAAATACTAATACATATATTCTCACAGAACATGTAGTTAGCCAAACAGAGCGTAGTTTTGAATTTATGATGAATGCATTACGTCTTACTGATGGCTTTCAAACAGCAATGTTTCAAGAACGAACAGGGCTACCAATAACAGTTATTCAACAACAATTAAATGAAGCAGAAGAGCGCAAGTTAATTATTCGCGACCACCAACAGATTACACCCACGCTAATGGGCAAACGATTCCTAAATGACTTATTACAGATTTTTTTACCACCTAACGAGCGTCCCTAATAAGGAGCGCGCATGAAATAACTTGAGCAACTAGCACAGGATTTATGCTCATATTCAAAGCGTGTAAACAGGCGCATAGCACGGCTATGTAACTGTTTACATAATGCAGAAGATGAGCATAAAGACAAAGCTAGATGCTCAAGTTATT
>JAJFJL010000025.1 GCA_021774055.1 Nitrosomonas sp.
AAGCGAAAATTTGGAGAATCGAGGCTAAATTCTCACCGGTTTGAGGCGAATATTGGGTATATTTAACAAAAACTGGGGAGGATTTGGGCCGGCTTCTCCGAATTTGCAGCCGAAACTCATAAGTCCGACAGGCTCCTAGAGAATATAGTCAGACTCGATTATAATAAAGCCTGAGAAGCGTCCTTTTGGAGTACACTGTTATTTCTCGGCTATACAAAGCACTTCTTTTAAATATATGTGTTGATCAGTGTAACGATTCGAATGTGATCTGCGCATTTATTTAATGTTTGTGTGTATGGTTTCGCGTGGGATTAAATATAAAACAAGGAGATACTTATTATGAATAAAAAAGTTAAGACCCTGGCGCCCTACATTCTAATCATTGCACTCATGATGGCATCGCCTGTTCAAGCAGAAGAGCAACAGGTTGGGTTTAGCAGCAAACTAGGCCAAGGTGCGGCTAATATGCTCTTCGGGTTTGGTGAAATACCTAAAAATGTTATTAATATTACTAATGAACATAATATTTTTGTAGGGATGACTTGGGGTTTTATGCGAGGAATCGCACATGGTGTAAGTCGCACATTAGTCGGTAGTGCTGAACTTTTAACTTCACCAATTCCATCAAGCGAATTTGCCTCGCCGGCCTATGTATGGGATCGATTTAGTGAAGACAGCCGTTATTTTGGCGCTCATTATCCCGGCTATTGGACTGTTTACGGCCCACTAGATGATGGCGAGTAAACCTGAAGAATTTGTTGTGAATAACTTAATCACGAGAATAACATTATGAAAAAATATATTTACCTCCCGCTTGTAACTTTGGCATTCTTCTTAGCAGCTTGTACTACACCAAAAATTAGTACGACAGATTTGATATCTGAAATTGATGATGCCAGAGCAGGTCACTATGGCCAAGCTATGTTGCATGAAGAATTATCTGAAAAAGATCTAAGTGTGGCGAATAACATCCTGAGTCATCTTGAAAAAGGTCACTATTGGAATATCAACGAGAAACAAAGAGCACTAGACGCTGCTAGGTCGGCTGCGCACCACCGTTTGGAATCTGAGAAAGCGATGTGCAACTGGTTGACAGAAGTACATAGCCAAAACCATCATAAGGTGGAAGCAATTCATGATACTGTTGCCTACTTCAAAACCGGTAGCTCTGTGCCATTTAGTACCAAAGATGACTCCATCAGCAGACTAGCTAACTGGTTACAAGATCATCCTGATGCAACAGCTATCGTCACTGCTTCAACAGATACCGTTGGTGAGGAATCTCTAAACCAGGTGTTATCAGAAAATAGAGCCGACGAGATAGTACAACGTTTGCTAGCCAATGGTGCTAGATTAAGTCAATTGACTGTCAGAGCGATTGGTGAAGTTGGTGGTGCTGACAATACGCCAAACCAGGATAACCGTGTCGTAATCGTTATCACTGAGCATCCTGATTATATTGATTGTCCTAATGTGAAATAAATCAACGCTTATAATCCACCAGGGTAACTGTTACAGTTAGCCAGGTGGATTCAAACTGTAGAGTCAAAAATTTTAATCCCCACTAACAAGATGAATAAAAGATAAAACTCAAACCCATCTTGTTATCGTTTTAGCCCTGTGTGTTAATCGCCAAAATAATTTAGCCATTTTCAGTCATTGATATTGAGCTACTTTTCCAGAAAAATTGTTAGTTATTAAGTAGACTTCAGTCGATAGCTTTCTCCTCCCAGCATAAAGATGTGTGAATGAATGATGAATTAGCCTGTTCACAATCGGAACAGATGCACTATTATCAAAAAATAATTCGTTCCAATTTGACATTCGTCGCTAGTACATAACGTGTTCTAAGAAGCACAATATTTGATTGTAAAATCAATAGTAGTACTAGAGTTAGTATCATTTCAGCCAAATATCAGATCAATAAAAATTAAATTTCCTGCTGTGTTACAGCATCGTATAAATAATAGGGCTTAAAGCAAATTTATTCCTGTTTTTAAGAATCATTCCAGAATGATACTGTTATCTTTTTGCAAATAACTTTTTTGTAATTTATTTCGATAAACAATGAAAAAAATAAAAGACTTGCTACCTTACTTGTTGGTGCCATCACTTATCTTATTAGGAGGGATGGTAATTTATTACGTGTTTTTTATTATTTTGGCGATTCTTGAGCCTGATTTGGCAACGTTACAGAGTTTAGAATATATTGCTGTCAATCGACCAGATTATGCGGCGAATTGTGGTGTAGGTCAGCATATAACGTCTTTAGAAGCTATGAATGATGCGATATTACATGCTCGAACTGTCTTACATTATTTTCTTATTATTGGAACAATTGGGCTGTTTGTTGTTTCAGTAAGCAGAGAGATTTATATCTACAGAAAACTTAATAAGACCAATTAACACAAATAGGTGGCAAAATAACCTGCCGGTATTGCATCGCATACTCCCAAGAAATTCTTTTTTTGCACCTTGTTGGTAGAAATTAATTTCAGCTGAATGATGCAATGCCTATTGGTTATTGCCGCTCACCAGGCTACAATTAAACCCATACATTTCTTATTCAAGGACTAATATGAAATACTTTATTATTACTTTGTCATTAATAGCTATTTTGTTCACAAGTATGGTGCATGCGAGCGGACAAGTTCCTTATGAGCATCAGATTAGCACTATTCCTAACTACAATCGAATTACCCCGTATGTTGCTATATCTGGCCTTATTGGAGATGGTGGCGCACCTTTATTGGCAGCATATGATTTTAAAACAGTTATAGATGTGCGTACGGTTAATGAAGGTACCGATGCTGAGATGAAACTTATTGAGGCTGTAGATATAGTGTATATCAATGTACCGATAACAGTTAAGGGCATTAGTGAGGAGCAATTGGCTGATTTTACAAAAGCCTATGAAGCTGCTGAAAAACCTATTTTGATTCACTGCGGTTCTGGTAACCGAGCCGGTGCAATGTGGGCAAGTTATCAAATTAGTAAAGGTTTTGATCCAGAGGAAGCTATTAAGCAAGGTCGCAAGGCCGGTATGCGCCCAGCTCTTGAAGAAAAAATTAGAGCTTCTATGTTAAATTAATTGAGCAAAATTTGGTACGGTGCAATTGTTAATGGTCAACCAAGCATTGCACCACCAATTCATCTGATATAAGACCTAGATCCTAATGATCAACGTCAATAAATATAGTGGTTGTTTTCTTGGTTTAGCCTTAGGTGATGCGTTGGGTGCACCTTTTGAAGGCGGAATCCTTGAGCGCTCAGTTTGGAGATTAATATCTAAAACTAAAGATGGGCTGAATCGATACACCGACGATACGCAGACGGCAATAGATTTGTCGCATTCTTTTTTAATAAAACAAGGAATTGATCAAGATCATTTAGCTAAGACTTTTGCAGAAAACTATCGCTGGTCACGAGGTTATGGTCCTGCGGCTACTTGGTTATTAAAAAAAATTAAAAATGGTGCTGATTGGCGTGATGTTAATAAGGCCAAGTATGAGAACGGATCGTTTGGAAATGGCGCAGCAATGCGAGCACCGATTATTGCTTTATGTTCACCGAAAGATCGTGAAACTCTTAATCTTAATGTAATTAGATGTTCTGAAATAACGCACGCCCACCCACTTGCAATTGAAGGTGCAAGACTGATTGCCAATACAACGTGTGATGCCTTAAATTCAATGCAGATGGTTACCATCATTGAATATCTATTAGCTAGCTGTCAAACAGAGATTTATCAGAAGAAACTGAAGCTTTGTTCGGAGTATGTGGCAAGTGATAAAACACCTGATCACAAGCAGATCAAAAAAAATCTTGGTAATGGAATAGCAGCGATTGATTCTTGCGTAACTTCAATTTATTTTGCCTTAAAATACATGAATAAACCATTCGAAGAAATGCGATCTATTATTTGTGAATTAGGAGGTGATGTAGATACCATTTCTGCGATGGCTGGCGGTATATGGGGTGCATTTAATGGCTTGGAAGCGTTAGATGGGAACCAGATAAATCAACTTGAAAGTAATAAAGAAATACTGAGATTATCACAGGATTTGTATGATGTAGTTTATCGGGTTAAATAAATAAATTTAATCTAAATTAAATCTTATTTTGCGCTGGGTGCTTCAATTGCTGACAGGCATTGATTATTTAAAAATATCTACAGAAAAACAAACTCATAGAATAATTTAAGGATTAATGTCTTTACGAAAAAAGATGGTGTTACTTTTTGGTTCAACTGTGGCTAAAATATATCAATTTTCTTATGGGTAGTACTCGCTCAATGTGCTTAAAGGCGGTGGTTTTTACCAAATGCTTGGAAAATGAACGCACCGCGAACAATAGAAAATGATTTCTTGTATCGTAGTGCTGCAGATAGTTTATCTTTTGCTTTTTCAAAGAAAGCTTTTCTATTGAGAACCCACTATTAGTGAATCAAGATCAAAAAAATTCATATTTATCAATAAGTTGATATATTTAATGGTGGGGGTGTCTGATAAAATATCCCCATTTATTTTTGGCATCAGATTATCTTTGCGTTATATGATTGAAAACACTACCTCTCAAATAGTGCAATACGCTTAATTATTTATCCGACAAATTCTGCTCAGGAAGATCGGCCGCCGCACCTGTAAGCCACCGCTCATCAATTTCATCCGCGATGTTGTTAGAAAACAAGGAATCAATATTTTCTCCTAATCCCTCAAAAGGATTTTTGCTTTCTTCATCCGGTACAGAAGACTGCTGAGACTTTATCTCTAATGCTGCAGCTTTTTCAGTTTTACCTGTCGCTTTATATGCATTAATTAAGGTTTCTCGCCATTCTTTTTGCCAAGGACAAATTTTCAGGGCTTTATCAATCAGCTCAATGCCCTCGTCCATATGACTTTTATTCAAATACACCAAGCCAACCATATAGTTACACGCCGCATGTTCCGGATTGTGGTGCAGCATTTTTTTAAAACTAAGTTCAGCACCATCTAAATTTCCAGATTTAAATAAAGTAACGCCATCAGTTAAATAGCCAGGCTCAGGCAAGGTGATCATCTCTATCGGTTCCCACGTCAGCTTACGATTCGTACCCGCAATTAACGGTGCTAAATGAGTTTGATATCGCATCCACTTTGCTTTAGAAGTTTTATAAATAGGTTGGCGCACTTGCCAAACACTAGCGGTTTTAACTGGACGATCTAACTCATTAAAGGCTAATACCTCAGGTTCCCAGCTTACACCGATATAATCCAACATCTTACGAGCTATACCTTCAGTATCTTCGACTAGATCTTCATAGTTAATTTCTAATATTTCACCAGGAAATACCTGTTTCCAATGATGCATCAACAGGTTATGGTCGGCTAATTGCTCACCAATGGTTTCTAAATCATAGGCAAAGCCCATACCGCTGTGTTTAGCCTGGTAGTCAGTAAAGAAATTGGATAAGGCTATATCTCTAGGGTCTCTTCTGACTGAAATAATTTTAGCTTTAGGAAATAAGAATTTAATGAAACCGATGTTTTCAAAATTATGAGGTAGCTTGTCTACGATATATGTAGCTTGAGGTTTTGTATCAGCGGCATACTCCTGAAGCTCTTTAAGGATTTCATTCGCAATACCTTCTACTACGTAGGGTGTTAAGTCATCTACACAGTCAGGGTATTGTCGCCCTGAGCCTACATGTCGCTCCCAGCGTTTTAGTCCCTGGATTCGTGAAGGAATAATACCGAGTTCACCAGCACCAAAGATTTGGCTATGTGAGGCTATAATTTGCTCAATTAATGTGGTGCCGGAGCGAGGCATACCTAATACATAAACAGGTAATATTGAATTCACACCACACTCTTTTCTGTGCTCATATAAAGATTGGGAAAAAGCATAACGAATTCGGGCGCAACTTTGTCGGTGTGCTTTGGGGTTATAGTGTAAAAAGCATTTATTTAAATCATTGGCCTCTTGTGCATAGGCAAAAGCTTTATCATAGTCTTTGCGCTTTTCAAAGGCTGCGGCCAGTTGAAACAAAATACCAGAGCGAACGCTGCCTTCTAAGCTGGGAATTCGCGCTGCTTTATCAAGTTTTTCTAAGGTTTCACTATCTTTTGGAAATTGTCGGGCATTAATTAATGAGGTATAACCACTAACTGGGTCAATTGCCTTAATTCGTTCAAATAACGCTATTGCTGCATCAACCTGACCACGTTGCATTTGCTGCTGTCCCAGCCCCCTCAGGGCCGGCATGAAGTTGGAATTATGTTCTAGCACCTCATTAAAGAGAATCTCGGCAATGTCGTAGTTTTGCATTTGACTCTCAACCGCTGCCATGGCATTTTTCGCCTGCAGTCGTAAATTGGTAATCATGGATGCTGGTGTGCTCTCGCTCTCGGACATTGCTTCAGCCTGCTCTATCGCCGTTTCTGCAGCCTTGCGTGCCTGTTCATCCAAACTATGAGCACAGGTGATGTGGGCAAGACGAACCCAATAAGCAACTTGCGGCTCATTGGCCTTTTTTGCCAGAGTGATGAGGCGACGCAACAGGTGGATTGTCTGTGGAGTACGACCTTGTAATTGCGCTAACTCGGCCAGTTGCGAGATAAGGGCGCTGTTTTCTGGGTAATGTGTTAACGCCTCCCGGAGTGACTCTTCGGCGCTGGCATGGTGACTCTTGCTAGCAAGTAACGTTGTATAGCCGGTAACAAAAACGATCCAATCACCCTCTGATAGTAATTCTCTTTGCGCTGTGAGCCACTCTTCAGCATGAGCTATTTCATCTGTTTCGACCCAAATTTCTAGCTGTAAGCCGTTAAATTGACGACGAAAGAGCGAGAAAATATTTTCCGGGAGTTTCATTTTAGCTTGATCTAATTGGACTATAGCACTATCTAAAGATTTTTGTGCCACAAGGGTATCTTGTTCCACTAGAGAAAGTTTGGCTAATGCACTCCATACCGGTAGCCGGTTGGGAGCAATGTCGGTAGAACGTTGATAAAGCTCGCGGGCAGTCGCCGTCTCACCCTGTTGCCAGCGACACCACGCCAACCGTGCCAACGCCAGCGCGTGATTGGGCTGTTCAATCAGTGCTGGTTCCAACAGTTCAATTGCCTCGTCAAGGCGCGCCAACAGACAGTAGACACCAGCCAAATCGACGCGGGCATCAAGATCAAGCGCATCGAATTGAGTAACTGCTTGTGCCAACGCAGCATCACAATTGGCGCGCTCTCCCAATTGGGCGTGCGCCATTGCCTGTAGCGGTAGTGCCTGAATATCCTTTGTGTCCGATAGATAGCTCTGAACATTGGCTTTCAGTGCAACAAACTGCTGCTGGTCAACCAGGTTTCGAAGGGCTTTAATGTTGGGCATAGTAGTATTTTCTCCACTTTATAGCATTGAATAACCAATACCTAAAGATTCTTCAGTTTATTCTAACGTTATTGTTTTATTACGACTAAGGCCTCCTCTACTGGTTATGTTTTAAAGGGCTGCATGAACTTTGTACTCATTTTTTGCCTATATATAAAAAAACACCCCGCCGCAAGCAGCGGGGTATTAACTGCGCTCTTCAATCTGGCGGGGAATATAACCCGAAGAGATTAAAATTAGGTACGACAAGCATTCTGATACAGGGGGAAAGTGGATCTGTGCCGGCCTCTGAGTGACACTAAAATCTAGGATATTGGCATGACAATTGTCCCAGGCATTTGGGTTAAATAGACATTATTCCAATCAGTATTTTCGAAGTTTGGTACTGCAAAACCTGATGTCCACATATCACCGATTGATCCAAAAGCACCAACGAAACGACTTATGACGCCATGATTACGTATATAGAATGCTGCACCGGACCCTGCTGATTCCCAGCGTGCCCACTGTGTTCCTTGAAGGGTTCCGTTAATAGCTCCATTAGCCTGGCCTCTTATAGCTGATCCCGTACCCACAAGAATAATCGTATCATCGGCACCAAGGTTACTTGCGCCTTTCCATGGATTAGCTATCTGAGTATGTGTTGAGTCCTTTGCAGAGAGAACCTTCACGTAAATGTTATATGTGACACCAGCATCAAAAGTGCGACTACCACCAATGATGGTTGAGAACCCTGTCGTTGTATCAAATACAACATTTTGAGGTCCTGGTGCAGTCGTATCAAAATTCCAAGTCGTATCATCAGCAATCCCCGCATAACTGTTACCTGCAGTATCATCTATCGCAGTGTTATCAATCTGTACAGCATAATTTTTTTCTGCGGTTAGATCGCTAGTTGGATTTATAGTTAGAGTCGCGCCAGATATCGACAGCTGACCGGAATGATTAGTAACATCAATTACTGTTTCGCTTACGTCGGATAGGTTCTTCAACGTGATATTGCCGGTACCCAATACAACATTGTTATCAAAAGTAATCGTTAGATTGTTGCCAATAACAACACCTGTAGCATCATCAGCAGGTGTTGGGTTGCCGCTGACAGTAGGGTCAGTAGCATCTAGAGTGAAATTCACGGCACTACTGGCGCTACCGGCATTGCCGGCGATGTCGGTGATTTTGGCTGTCAGCGCTTTGGCTCCATCGGCACCGAGGTCGGCAGCAACGACGGTAAAGTCGACATATCCATTGGTGATATCTCCTGCACTGATGGTTGCCGTTTTCGGAGCGCCAAAAGCGGCTCCGCCAAGCAGCAGTTCGATGCTATCGCCCGCCACCGCAATCGAGCCTGTAGTCGGTAGCGTGGCCCGGAAGCTGGTGGTTACCGCTTCACTTTTGTTCATCAGAGAGTCAGCAAGGTCGGTGGTGGTGAGCTCGGCCAGATTTGGTGCCGCTGGAGCGGTGGCATCTAGGGTGAAATTCACTGTATTGCTTGCACTTCCCACGTTGCCGGCGATGTCGGTAATTTTCGCTGTCAGAGCTTTGGGTCCATCAGCACCAAGGTCGGCTGCCACCACGGTGAAATCGACATAGCCATTGCTGATATCTCCTGCGCTGATGGTTGCCGTTTTCGGAGTGCCAAAAGCGGCTCCGCCAAGCAGCAGTTCGATGCTATCACCCGCCACCGCGATAGAGCCTGTGGTGGGTAGCGTGGCGCGAAAGTTTGTGGTAGTAGACTCGGCATTGTTCATCAGGTTGTCGGACAAATCAGTGGTGGTAATTTCAGCCAATGCCGGTGCCGCCGGGTCAGTTGTATCTAGATCAACTACATACGCAAGTGATACATTCGCTGAATTTGGTGTATCTCCTACTCCGGTCACTGTGGTGTAAAAGGTTGCATTGCCATCCGAAGCGAGCGCATTACTAAGGGTGATATTGACATAACCGTTGTTAATATCCGTTTGTGTCAGAGTTGTACTTTGCTCCACTGAGCCGGTGCCATTAAGGTAGATCTCTACAGTGCCATTCACCTCGGCATATGTATCTGTCAGCCTTGCTCTAATGGTTGGGGTTGTATCGTCAGTCTTGTTACCGTTAGTAACAACTCCTGTGATGGACCCAGCATCATCATTAATCTGTACGATGGAGGGGACTTCATTACGTAACTGTTGTTGTGCAAAGAGCGCTTGATTCGGCTCACCTGCTGTATAGGCTGGCTCATAGTTTGCTGCTAACGCACTTGTGTCAGCTGTTCCACCCCAAAGATCTACTGTATTGGCCGCTCCTGTTCCAAAGACTCGACCAAAAGAACCGTCAATGCCGAGCGAAGCTACCGAATTAGCGGTTGCAGCATGGTACCAAAGCAGTGTCGACGTGCTGGTAATTGCCATATCGACAGCTGAGCCATCACGACCGATAGGTGCCCCATTATCACCAACCAGTACAATGGTGTGGCCACTATCGAGGTTGCTACCTCCAGCCCACTCCTGACCTGCAGTCAGATTGATAGTTTTCGAATCACTGTCCACTACAACATAGATGGTGTAATCAACCCCACTTTGGAAAGTTCGCCCAGAGTGGTTTGATGATGTGCCATGGTTAAGATCGAAAACCACTTCAAGGGTGTCCGGAGCATAAACAGTATTCCCTGCGGCAGAGAGATTGCCGGCAGCATCGGCACTGTATAGTGTGAATGCACCGCCCGCAAGCCCATTAAGCGAGAGAATGGTGTCGCTGTTGGCTGTAGCGATGTTAACCTGATTGTACTGATTGTTACTAAGTGCCTCGATTTGACTCACCGTGCTTACACTCTGATCACTTGCTACCAGATAGGCAACACCCGTCTCATCGCTCTGTACGGTGATGTTACCACTGAGATTTGTGGCATTGTCACTTCCTGTCACAGCTCCATCACTATTGGGGAGTTGGTTGGCGACAGGGACAGAGACCGTCGGGGCGGTGGTATCGCCAATGACAGTGAAGTCGCTGGTGGCGCTACTTTCATTACCCGCAGGGTCCGTTTCTTTTACATTAAACTGGTATGTTGTGCTATCAGCTACGGTGGCCGAGTAGCTCCAATTGGTACCGCTGACAGTAGCCGCACCTAACAGAGTGGTGCCATTGTAAACATTGACGCTGGAGCCTGATTCGTTGGTACCACTCAATACTAAGCTGGTATCGTCGGTCGTGTCACCGGAGGTTAGGGTGCCGGTGACGCTGCCCACATCATCAGTTGCTGCGGTTAAATTGGCGGTTGGGGAGATGGTGTCGCCAGTGACGGTGAAGTCGCTGGTGGCGCTACTTTCGTTACCCGCAGAGTCGGTTTCTTTCACATTGAACTGATAAGTTGTGCCATCAGCTACGGTCGCGGTATAACTCCAATTGGTACCGCTGACAGTAGCCGCACCTAGCAGAGTGGTGTCATTGTAAATATTGACAGTGGAGCCAGATTCGTTGGTGCCACTTAATACTAAACTGGTATCGTCGGTCGTGTCACCGGAGGTCAAAGCGCCGGTGACGCTGCCCACATCATCAGTTGCTGCGGTGAAATTTGCGGTTGGGGCGGTGGTGTTGCCAATCACGGTGAAGTTGCTGGTGGCGCTACTTTCATTGCCCGCAGAGTCCGTTTCCTTAACATTGAACTGGTAGGTG
>JAJFJL010000241.1 GCA_021774055.1 Nitrosomonas sp.
CTAAAACCGTCAGGGCTCTGCAAATATTCCAATGCCCATACAATTGTATGTTTAACGGCCTATTCATGAGGTTGTATACTAGGCAGAAAAGTACATTGCATTTATCTATGTTGCAACTTTTTTGTATTGCACCCATATGAAACAATTTGTTGTGCAAAATTCGTATGGTCACTTGTAGGGTCTAAGTTCTATATCATACTCCGCACGGTCATAGTCTCGGTTTTCTAGTGGATTATTTTTGCCAATATTAGCGTTACTAAAACAACTACATAGCTAGCTATGTAGTTGTTTTAGCGCCTTGTTCTTGATAAAAATTATCACACTATAAAATCCGAAACTATGGCCGTGCGAAGTATAGTATTTTATTTATAGTCGCCATATTATTGTAATTATCTGTAATATCCTGATTTTATTTTATTTTCCCCTTCTGTTTGGCACGCGTAAGTACTTGTAGAATCTGGGTATGAATGCTACTTAAACCTATGTTGATAATCATGTAGCTTAATTCCTGCAACTAACATGTATAATGGCGATTGTTGCTAATAATTTATTTTAATGAGGATCCTATGAGTCAGCATATTCATTACGTTACCGATAGCACTTTTGATGCAGAGGTATTACAGTCGACTACTCCAGTTTTGGTAGACTATTGGGCAGAATGGTGTGGTCCATGTAAGATGATAGCGCCAATATTAGATGAAATAGCCAATGAATATAGTGATCGTCTTAAGATAGCTAAACTTAATATTGATGAAAATCAGGGTACACCACCTAAATTTGGAATTCGTGGAATTCCTACTTTAATGTTATTTAAGGATGGCAGTGTTACTGCAACTAAAGTTGGTGCATTGTCAAAGTCTCAGTTAACAGCATTTATTGACAGCAACATATGAACCTGTTAGTTTAACGAACTATGAGGTTGGCCAACAGAGTTGGCCTGTCCTATATTCAACCGTATTAATCGTTGTAATTTTCCAGCCGTCGACAGCACAACCCTCCTAACGTTGTTACCTTCCACTTTTAGTTTCAATTACTATATCCACGAGCTTCGTCATGCGTTTATCTGATCTTAAAAATCTTCATGTCACAGAATTAATAGAATTAGCGGTAAGTAACAATGTAGATAATGCTAATAGACTGCGAAAACAAGACCTTATTTTTGCTTTGCTGAAAAATCAATCACGTAAAGGAGAAAGTATCTATGGTGAAGGAGTCTTAGAAGTATTACAGGATGGCTTTGGCTTTTTACGTTCACCAGACACATCATATTTAGCTGGTCCAGATGATATTTATATTTCTCCCAGCCAAATAAGACGCTTTAATCTGCATACAGGCGATTCGATTGATGGTGAAATTAGACCGCCAAAAGATGGTGAACGTTACTTTGCAATGGTAAAAGTTGATAAAGTTAATAGTGAGCCACCTGAAAACTCGAAAAGTAAAATTTTATTTGTAAACTTAACACCTTTATTTCCAACAGAACGTTTGCTATTGGAACGAGATATTAAATCTGAAGAAAATATAACCGGGCGTGTTATTGATTTAGTTGCTCCCATTGGTAAAGGGCAGCGGGGGTTGATAGTTTCTAGTCCTAAGTCAGGTAAAACCGTTATGTTGCAACATATTGCACATTCAATAGCAGCCAATTACCCAGATGTTATATTAATGGTGCTGTTGATTGATGAACGTCCTGAGGAAGTTACCGAAATGACAAGATCTGTTAAAGGTGAAGTTATTTCTTCAACTTTTGATGAATCTGCTATTCGCCATGTACAAGTTGCTGAAATGGTAATTGAAAGAGCCAGACGTTTGGTTGAGCATAAAAAAGATGTGGTTATACTATTAGATTCAATTACCCGTCTAGCACGTGCTTATAATACTGTAGTTCCGGCTTCTGGAAAAGTGTTAACCGGTGGCGTGGATGCACAAGCATTACAACGTCCTAAACGTTTTTTTGGTGCTGCACGCAATATTGAGGAAGGAGGTTCACTGACCATTATTGCAACTGCACTAGTTGATACTGGTTCCCGCATGGATGATGTTATTTATGAGGAATTCAAAGGTACTGGCAATATGGAGATTCATCTTGACCGACGTATGGCGGAAAAACGTACTTACCCATCAATTAATGTAAACCGTTCTGGTACACGTAGAGAAGAATTGCTGGTTAAATCAGATGAACTACAAAAGACTTGGGTGCTACGTAAGTTGCTCCATCCTATGGATGATATAGATGCGATGACTTTTTTATTAGATAAAGTTAAAGTTACAAAGAATAATGCTGATTTTTTTGACTCAATGAGACGAGTTTAGGTAATTAGATAAAGTGTAGGACGGATAAGCAAAAAAGTACTATCCGTCAATTATATACACTAGGCTTTATTAAATTATTGGTGTAAATAAATTTATAGTTGTGATTACAACTACTTCTTTTGTTATGAAATGTGATTACTTGTTTTTTTGCAAAGTGTAAACCGAATAATGAAGGATGCGATTATTTGTATGGCTGCTCTTTCTGCTTTGGTGAGTGGTTATCATCTGACTCAACAACTTCCCCGTCTTCGATAATAATATAGTCTTCTCCTGATGTATTCATTTGTTTTCGTAGTTTTCTACGTATCCACCAAATTCTTATGCCAAAACCAACCGCTGCAATTGCAAATAAGGCGAGGAAGGCTGCAAAAAAGAATGCGCCAATGATTATCATAATGATTAGAACAGGAACCACTATCAAATAAGCCAGCCAACGATTGACCGGCGTAATAGGCTCACCTGTCGAATTTGTTTGCCCTGTTTCCTCAAAAATTCTGTTAACTACAATTATTTTCTTTTGATCATCATTCATACATTACCTCCTCTATTTCTGTGATTTTTTTAGGTGCAGCAATTGTTAATATTTCATTCCCGTCTTTGGTGACGACGACATCGTCCTCAATACGTATGCCAATATCCCAAAAATGCTGCGGAACATTCTCTGCTGGACGTATATAGCAACCGGGTTCTACAGTTAGGGTCATTCCTGGTTGTAATGATCTCCATTTACCGTTTTGCTTGTATTCTCCTGCATCATGTACATCTAACCCTAGCCAATGACCGGTGCGGTGCATATAATAACGTTTATAGTCTTGAGAATCTATCACGCTATCGACACTACCTTTGCATAAACCAAAATCAATAAAACCTTGGACTAGGACTTGTAATGCAGCTTGATGTGGATGATCCCAATTGTTCCCCGGCTTGACCGCTGCAATCGCTGCTTCTTGGGCACTTAGTACTAGCTGGTAAATGTCCTTCTGTACGGCACTAAATTTCCCATTTACCGGGAATGTTCGTGTAATATCAGCCGCATAACCATTTAGTTCGCAGCCAGCATCAATTAATAATAGATCTCCGGTTTTTAATTGTGAGTTGTTTTCAATGTAATGTAAGACACAAGCATTTGAACCACCTGCAACAATTGATGTATAAGCCGCTGCTTGCGCACCTTGTCGACGAAATAAATAGAGTAGTTCAGCTTCTATTTCACATTCATTCATCCCGGGTTTAACGATTTGCATCGCCCGCTTATGTGCTTGTGTTGATATTGCGGCAGATTGACGCATAATCTGTAACTCTTCTGCACTTTTAAATAAACGCATTTCATCAAGTAGGGTATGGCTATCATTTATTTCTGTTGGTGCTGTTGCCCCGGTTCTAGCTTGCCCACGTACCTGATTAAGCCAACCTGTTACACGTAGATCCCATGCAGAATCCTGTCCTAAACTAAAGTATAGTTTAGTTTGGTTAGCTAATAATTTGGGCAATAATTCATCTAATTTAGTAATAGAGTAGGCTTCACTAAAATTAAAGATTTCTTTAGCGGCTTCCGGGCCATAGCGGAAACCATCCCAAATTTCACGGGTTTCATCCTTGTCGCGACAAAATAAAATATATCTTGTATCAGAATTATTTTCTTCGGCGACAATAACTAATATAGCTTCTGGTTCTTGAAAACCGGTTAAATAATAAAAATAACTATCAAAACGATATGGATAAGATGAGTCTCTATTACGTAGATGTTCTGGTGCCGTTGGAATAATCGCGATCCCTGATTGCATTTGTGCGGCAAATTGTTCGCGACGCGGTTGATAGGATGTTATTAAATTCATTGATAAATTAATATAAAGTTTAGCTAAGGGACGAGGCAATAATACCTAGATCCTGCAGGTGATCACACACATGCTGCACAACAGATTGTTCCATATAGCAAACTTTATTTTTTGGGAATATCAATAAGTATTCCATGCAGAACAAAGTTCACTCTACTAAACAATTTGTTACATATTATATGCACAATCACTTGTAGGATCTAGGTAATACTTTATCCCTTTAGACTTGCCCTTTTACTCTGATTATTCGTTGTTCTTCCGGTTACATAGAATAACTATGCGCCCTACGGACCGCCTCAAATCAGAGAAAAATGACTTCGCCTAAATATTGCCTCGTCCCTAAATCCTATTTGTTAGTTTATGGTTAAGTAATTTCAGCCGTTCTGGTGTACCAACATCAACCCATGTTCCGGTGTAATGTTCGCCACTTATTTTATTTTGTTTTATTGCTTGACGTAATAAAGGTGCTAGCTTTATCGCTTTATTTGGTTCTACATTGGCAAAAAGTTCAGCTTGATAAATACCAATGCCACTAAAAGTTAATTTATTTGTACCATTTGTACCGTATGGCAAGATCTGATTAACATCTAAGATAAAGTCTCCGTCAGGATGATGGGGTGGATTATTCACCAATACTAGATGCGCAAGATTATCATTAGGTTGTGCCTGCATATGGTGCATAACTGGTAGTAATAAAGAAAAATTTATTTCACAATAGATATCTGCATTAACCACTAAAAATGGGAGATCGTGAGTTTGATGCATCAATAATGGCAAAGCATTGGCAATACCACCGGCAGTTTCTAATGTGGATGATTCTGGTGAATAATTTATTTGTACACCATAGTTCTCGCCGTTTCCTAAGGATTGTTCAATAATTCCACCAAGATAAGCGTGATTGATTATAATTTGGGTAAAACCTGCTTGTGCAAGATTTTCTAGATGATACTCAATTAATGATTTATTTCCCGCTGTTAATAAAGGTTTAGGTATCGTGTCGGTCAAAGGACGCATCCGTTCTCCACGCCCTGCAGCAAGAATCATTGCTTTAAACGGCACGTTATTAGAAGGTATAACCAACTTTTGTTTCCGACCTATCATTTTCTAATTCGTCTAACAATACCAATAACGGGTGAAATGCTCGGTAGCGTTTACAGGTAACACGCAAATAATGCATCACTAATGGTAAATCCTTAAGATAAGCATCTTTGCCGTCACGATAAAATAGACGAGCAAAAATACCTAAGATTTTAAGATGACGCTGCACCCCCATCCACTCAAAATCTTGATAAAAATTAGTAAAGTCAGTATCTACTGGCAATCCTTGTTTAGCAGCTTTTTCCCAATATCGTATGGACCAATCTAGAATCTGCTCTTCTTCCCATTGAATATAAGCATCTTTAAACAATGAAACTAGGTCATAAGTAATTGGGCCATAAACCGCATCCTGAAAATCAATAACACCTGGATTAGGTGCTGTGACCATTAAGTTGCGTGAATGATAATCGCGATGTACAAACACCTTAGCTTGTGCAAGATTATTTTCTATCAGACAAGCAAAAACTTTATCAAGTACTACTTTTTGCTCGGTGGTAAGGTTTACTTGTAGATGCTTGCCAATATACCATTCAACAAATAGATTTAACTCAGCAAGTAATAGTGTTTCATCATAATCAGGTAACACTTCTGTCCGGCTCGCCAATTGAATTTTAATCAATGTATCAGTTGCATCACGGTACAAATTGTTAGCATCTTCAACATTGGCATTCAGTGCTTGCAAGTAAGTTTTGTTACCAAGATCAGAAAGTAGCAGAAAACCCTGCTCAATATTTTGTGCCAAGATGGTAGGTGTATGCACTTTAGCTATTGAAAATAAATCGGCAACCTGTAAAAAAGCATTGCAGTTTTCTTGCTGTGGTGGCGCATCCATGACGATTAATGTGTTGTCATCAAGTACAACACGGAAATAACGTCGAAAGCTGGCATCTGTTGAAGCTGATTGCAAGGTGAAGTTTTGGTTAGGAAACTGTGTGTTAATCCAATTTTCTATCAGTTGTAGACGTTCCATATTTATATTATTGTTGTATTTAGGTGCAGCATAATTATGTTTAGTTGTATCCTATACAGCGTTATTTTTTAGTTTTGAATAAATCTGAGGACGGTTCTTCTGGAGAATTAGATTTTAATTTTTCTTTTAAACTTGCTATTTCTGAAGTTAAAATTAATTCATTCTTTTGAGACTCAGACGAAAGATCCCACAATATATTAATGAGTTGCTGTGCCTCTTCAAGGTTTTAGGTTCTGACATCGGTTGATCTTGGAATTTAAAATTTACTGCAGGATCTAGGTAAAATAAGATAAATGATTGTCAAATTAGTACCTGCGGGATCCAAATTTAATAATATTCAGTTTTTGCGTAGCTTTCGAATCTAGTGTATTCGCCAATAAAAGTAAGGTTAACCGTACCAATTGGACCGTTACGTTGTTTGCCTATAATAATTTCAGCAACACCTTTATCCTGTGTATCTGGATTATATACTTCATCTCGATAAATAAACAAAATAACATCCGCATCCTGCTCAATAGCCCCAGATTCACGTAAGTCAGACATGATCGGACGTTTATTAGGTCGTTGCTCTAAACTGCGATTAAGCTGAGATAATGCGATAACTGGCACATTAAGCTCTTTTGCTAGACCTTTTAACGATCTTGAAATTTCTGAAATCTCAGTTGCTCTATTCTCTCCTTGTCGACTAGAAGACATAAGTTGTAGATAATCAACAACTATTAAACCAAGTTCTCCATGTTGACGAAATAACCGTCTGGCACGTGCACGTAGTTCTAAAGCATTAAGTGCCGCACTTTCATCAATAAATAAAGGTGCATCATTAAGCTTACCTAGTGCATGAGTAAGCTTAGGCCAGTCTTCATCTTCTAATCGACCAGTACGAACCTTGTGTTGGTCTAATCTACCGACTGAACCAAGTAATCGCATAGCTAATTGTGTTCCGCCCATCTCCATACTAAAAACAGCAACAGGTTTGCTAAGTCCAAGTGCAACATTTTCAGCAATATTAAGTGCAAATGCTGTTTTCCCCATAGATGGTCGGCCAGCAACAATAACTAAATCTCCAGGTTGAAAGCCAGATGTTTTTTGATCAAGGTCATTAAAACCAGAAGCGATACCTGTTACATCACTTGGATTGTCTTGATTGTAGAGTAACTCAATTCTTTCAACAACTTGTTTAAGCAATGGTTGAATATCGACAAAACCCTGTTTGCCACGCGCACCCTCCTCCGCAATTTCAAAAACTTTAGATTCTGCCTCATCTAGCAAATCTGCTGCGGAACGTCCTGCCGGGTTATAAGATGAATCACTAATTTGTGTGCCGACTCGTGCCAATTTGCGCATAATAGAACGTTCACGCACGATTTCAGCATAACGTCTAATATTAGCAGCAGATGGTGTATTTTGAACGATTGTTCCAATATAGGATAACCCTCCTACATTCTGCAACTCATTTGAAATTTCTAGCGACTCTGCAACTGTCACCACATCTGCAGGTTTATTATTCTCAATTAACTTACAAATATGATGATAAATAAGCCGATGGTCTTGTCGATAAAAATCTTCATCATTAATCACATCTGCTACTTTATCCCAGGCATAATTATCTAGCATTAGTCCGCCTAAAACAGATTGCTCGGTCTCAATCGAATGCGGAGGTACTTTGTAAGATTCTATTGGTTGTTCGTTGATGTTATTACTCATTAATTAGGCCGTAAATATAGATCATAGATCCTGCAAGTAAGCGTACGTGTAATTTACAAGATTTAAAGTCGGCATGGAGTTTATCATTTACCTATATCAAAGTGATAAGAAAAAAATTCACAAAAGAATGCAATACTATGCTTCAATCAGCTGAATTTTCAAATGTATGTACTGTATTACTTCAAATTAATCTAAGGTCTGGCATATTTATAGGGAAATAAGATGAGGGTTAACCTACCTGTTTCAAATAATGAATATTTACTTGGGGATGATACGCTGATTCTATCGACGACTGACACTAAAGGACGCATTACTTTCGTAAATGCAACCTTCATCGAAGTCAGTGGTTACACTAAGGAAGAATTGCTTGGTAAAGCACATAATATTGTACGTCATCCTGATATGCCACCTGAAGCGTTTGATGATTTATGGGTATCACTAAAGGCTGGGCAGCCATGGACTGGGTTAGTAAAAAACCGTAGAAAAAATGGTGATCATTATTGGGTAATAGGTAATGCAACACCAATAAAAGAAGATGGCGTTATCGTTGGTTATTTATCAGCACGCACCAAACCACCTCGTGAATTAATTGAAATAGTTGCACCGATTTATAGGCAGTTTATTGAAGGTAAGGCAGATAACCTTAAAATAGAAAAAGGTCAGGTAGTGCGTACTGATTTTGTTGGAAAAATTACCGCATTATTTAAGATGACAATTAGCAAACGTATTGCACTTGCAATAGGAATTCCGGCTTTGTTATTACTTGGTGTCGGCGGCGCTGGTTGGTGGGGCCTAACACAAGCAGCAGCGTCCCCTTGGTTGGCAAATTTTATTGCTGCGGTTACAGTTGGTGGTGTGTTATTCGCTTTAGTTTCTGGTGTTTCTATGGTGCGTAATATAAAACAACCATTGCATAGTGCCATCGATTATGCTAATACTTTAGCAGCGGGTGATCTCAAAACTAAATTTACAGCTAGCCGAACCGACGAATTTAGTGAGTTATATATGGCATTAAATCAATTAGGTACTAATCTAAGAACAACAGTGTCGGATATAAGTGCCAGTGCATTATCGGTAAGACAAGCTGCGGGAGAAATTGCCTCAGGTAATTTAGATCTGTCTCAGCGTACAGAACAGCAGGCTTCTTCATTGGAAAAAACTGCTTCCAGTATGGAAGAATTAACCGCCACTGTGCGTCAAAATTCTGATAATTCAGGGCAAGCTAATCAGCAGATTATTAAATCTAGTAGTATTGCTGTTGAAGGTGGTCATACGATGGGTAATGTTGTATCGACTATGTCATCAATTAGTGAAAGTTCAATAAAGATAGCTGAAATAATTAGTGTAATAGATAGTATTGCTTTTCAAACTAATATTCTGGCGTTAAATGCGGCTGTAGAGGCTGCACGTGCTGGTGAGCAAGGGCGAGGTTTTGCCGTAGTTGCAACAGAAGTAAGAAATCTAGCTCAAAGAAGTGCTGCTGCAGCTAAAGATATTAAAACTTTAATTGATGCTTCTGTTGAAAAAGTTGAAGGTGGTGCTAAGTTGGTGAATGAAGCCGGTAAAACAATGGATGAAATTGTAACCTCAATTAAACATGTAACAGACATTATGTCAGAAATTACTTCCTCATCGTTAGAACAAAGCTCCGGTATTGAACAAGTTAATCAGGCAATTGCCCATATGGATAGTGTCACTCAACAAAATGCTGCATTGGTAGAGCAAGCAGCTGCAGCTGCAGAATCATTAGAACTCCAAGCCAGCGATGTTATTGGTGCTATTTCTATATTTAGGGTTTCAAAATCTACCGCATCATCGTCAAACAATAAGCGCAGTAAATAATCATTGGCATCCTTCATATTTCTACAAAAGTAGTTTACACTTTTGATACCAAACAATACTACACGTAGGTGCATTCCATGCACCATTACAACGTTGGTGCGTAAAACGCCCCTCCCTATACTAAATGGCACCTAGATTATGCGAGAGTAGCTGCAGAATCTAGGTGCTATTTAAAACTAATACCTTGTACGCTAAATAACCTGGAAAATATGGGGAATGCAAAAATTGTCGAGAACAAGGCGAAGAAGCGCAGGCATATTGAGCATACGTCAAGTTTCTTCAACGCAGTTATCGGCAATTTGTGCCACAGACTTTCCTGCTTATTTAGCGTGCAATGTACTAGGTGCTAGCTTTCACCTAGAATAGATACTGTAATTTGAGCTGAAACATCACCATGCAGCGCAATCGTAATTGGGTGATCTCCTACCTGTTTTAACTGTCCTTGAGGCATTTGAATCATTGATTTTGCTATAGAGAAACCTTGTGTTTCAAGTGCCTCAATAATATTTGCGCTACCAACTGAGCCAAATAATCTACCCTCTTCTCCGGTTTTTTGGGTGATTTGTATCATTAGCCCATCAAGTTTATCAGCAATTGCTTGTGCTGAACTTAGAGTAGCCGCTTGATTTTTTTCTAATTCTGCACGTTTTGATTCAAATTCAGCAAGCGCTGTTTCAGTTACTCTTGTTGCTTTTCCCTGAGGGATAAGATAGTTACGTGCATAACCTCGTTTTACATTGACAACATCACCAAGTTTTCCTAGATTGCTAACCTTTTCCATTAATATAATTTGCATGTTTTCTTCTCCTTAATGCTGATCTGTATAAGGTATCAGGGAAAGAAAGCGTGCACGCTCAATCGCTGAACCTAGCTGGCGTTGATAGAATGAACGTGTACCAGTAATACGTGCAGGAATGATTTTACCATTCTCATTAATAAAAGCTTTAAGGAGCTCGACATCTTTATAATCAATCATTTTAGTTTTCTCTACCGTGAAGCGACAAAACTTTTTACGTTTAAATAGTGGGCGATTAGCTTTTCTTTCTTTCTCTTTTTCTTTGCTGTCTTTACGTCTTGAAGTGAAACGCGCCATAGTCTTTATATTCCTAATTAAAGTTTAACTACATTATTTACATGCAATACTAATTGCTGGCTCATACGGCTTTTGTTCGCAAAAAAACCGGTTAGCTTTACTACGCAACCAATTTTCATTTTAGATATATCAATTGCGGTTTGAGCCAAAGCAATTGCAGAAATATTACAAACTACCTTGCGAGACAAACCTGCTTCTACTTGATTCGATACGTGGTTAACGTCAAACGTTATCACTGGAGTATCTGCTGGCGTATATCTTAGGATCCCAAGGTCAGTAATTTTTCCGCAAATATTTGCTTGATTACAATCCAAAATTTATTCTGATTTTGCTTCTTCGCTTACTTCACCTGGATTAGTATTTGTCGCTGAAGTAGTACCTGTCGCTGAAGTAGTACTTGTCGCTGAAGTAGTTGTTGCTTCATCTTGCGAAGGATTAGAACCGATACTTTCTGCTTGCGGCATCATTGGCGATGGTTCTGTTACAGCACCACCTGTTCGTGTGGTTAAATGCCGTAAAATAGCATCACTAAATTTGAAGGCATGCTCTAATTCATCAAGTGTTTTTTGATCACACTCAATATTCATTAAAACATAATGTGCTTTATGGACTTTTTGAATAAGATAGGAAAGCTGGCGACGACCCCAGTCTTCAAGGCGATGTACCTGCCCGCTATTAGCGGTAACCATGGTACGGTAACGTTCGATCATAGCTGGTACTTGCTCACTCTGATCAGGATGTACTATAAAAACAACTTCGTAATGTCGCATAAGTTCCTTATGGATAAAGCCTCTCGCTACGACACGATGAGACAAGGTTAAAAAAGCGCATTTTACTGAATAAATAGGTAAATATCAATTATTACCAGAGGCAGGGTCAGGGTAATCGCATTAAAACAGATAATGTATTAATATATAGTACGTTAAATAACTAAAATTTTCCTTATGAAACGTTGCAACAGTTTGAACTTAAAGTGTTAAAAATATCCTGGCATTAAGATTAAATTTGGCATTCCTAGATAGTGCCTGGTTAAAAAAAATGGTTCATCCGGCAAGTGCGTACTTTGAGATAAAAAAAACAAGTTGAAAGAAATTATATTTAAGGTTGAAAATGTTTCTGCATTTTAACCAAGAGGCTTTTTCAATATCTCTACCAGTTTGCTGTATCACGCCTTTGGCATAATCGGGTATTTTTATCAAAGCACGCGTTTTTTATTGCTGGCAGCATAATTGTTGCCGTACAGGAAGACAGATGGCGACTGAGGTGTCCGGTTTGTCGAAGTCGTAATGTGCATCGCAGAGGGAAGTCGACGCGTCGTTTTCGCACCGTACCGATTGGCAGAGAAGCAGTATTTGTAGACCGTCCTGTTAAACGGTTAGAATGCAGCAAATGCCAAACAGTGCACCAGGTAAAAATACGCTTTTCCGATGAACATAAGCGTTATACACGTTCATTTGAAAGACTGGTTATAGATCTCTCGAAGCAGATGACTATCCAGGGTATGGCGCGTCACCTTGGCGTAAGCTGGGATCTGGTTAAGGGGATACAAAAGGACAATCTGAACAAACGTTATCGTCTGCCGAAATTAGCAAAAGTCAAACGTATTGCGATTGATGAAATATACCAAGGCAAGAAGCTGGGCTATTTAACTATTGTTATGGACCTTCAGCGAGGAGCAGTAATTTTTGTTGGCGATGGAAAAGGTGCTGATGTATTGATTCCATTTTTGGAATAAATTGAAAGTTAGCCCTTAATTCACATTAAGCTGAAACTTATTTTCATGAAACAGTTTCAAACAACACCTCACTACCTCCGCATCATAAATTTTGTTACTACCCTGCTCAATCTCCTTCAGCGCTTTTTCGATACCAAGCCCAGGGCGGTAGGGGCGATCGGAAAACATTGCCTCGACCACATCGGCAACGGCTATGATCTTGGCTTCGAGTGAAATTTCATCGTTTTTCAATGCCTGCGGATAACCAGACCCATCCAGTCGCTCGTGGTGTTGCAACACGGCTTGCGCAACTGGCCAGGGAAAATCAATGTTTTTAAGTATTTCATAGCCATTCTAGGGGCGTACCTTGATTAAATCAAACTCAAGCGGAGAAAGCCGCACAGGCCTGGTGAGGATTTCAGCCGGTATTTAGTTCTTACCTATATCATGCCGACATTCCGCACACCTTAACCGCATGATATTAAACAGATACTGAAAATATAAAAAACAAAAATTCAAAAATCTGATTTTTCAACTCTTGCAACTCATTGAAATAAAATTGGTTTTATAAAAAAATCTAAGTCATTGATTTTTCGTGGACGGCTTAAAGTGACGTTTACTATATGATTTTCATAGGGAATTTAAATACCTGGTTTTTGTTTTGGTATGCGGAATGTCGGTCATGCACAATGCCGGCCAAATTTATTCCCTCAATCTGCTGCTGCGAAAGTTGTAGTTCTTTGCCAATGGCAACGGCAAGTTGCGCGACACGGCGCTGGTGACCAGCAGTATAGGGATCGCTTATTTCAACTATAGCAGCCAGTGCTGCGACAGCATCGAACAAATTAGCTTTTAATTTTTTCTCGCTGGCACTCAATTTGGCGCTATGCTCCTCCACCAAATTTTCCAGATGTTAAGCGATATTGATTTAATTCTAGATGGGTGCGAACCCTAGCACGCACTTCATCAATGTCGAACGGTTTGCTAATGTAGTCTGCTGCGTCGATAGCAAAGCCTCTGACTTTCTCAACCGGTTCATAAATTACACTGACAAAGAGGATAGGAATACGATTACCAGTTGTAGTTGCTTTGATGCGGCGACAAACCTCATAGCCATCCAGATTAAGGAAAAAGACTTTCACCGATTGCACAGGCAATTATGACATGATGGCAAGATAGGTTAGATCGTGGTTGGGTAAGCTCTCCTGAGAACAAGCACTCCGAGTGCGTTATTGTGATAGAGCCTCAACCAGCGTATTCCATCAGGGACAGAGAAAATGTACCTCACTCAAAGTCCGGATGTATGGCTGCAATCTTATACCTTCTCAAAATCATAGACTGAATGCTTGGCATAACGTGGGCGTCCATGTATGTTCTCAGCCCGGTAGGTTGGGGAGAGGAACGAACCCCAACAAATTCAAACACGCCTTTCTCCAAAATCACCATCAGGTAAAGCGCCTGCCCAGTCAGCTTGTAGAATCCCGTTGCGGATATATTGATGAATGCTCGAATAAGGCCAATCAGCAGGTGTCTGAACATAGTCATGTTTAACCGGATTAAAATGGATGTAATTCACATGCCGTTCAAAATCATTTTCATCTTTGATCAGGAGCTCCCAATAGCGACGTTGCCATACACCTCTCTCTCCTTTTGTCCGGCGGCTATTAGAGATACGCTCTGTTTGTAAACATTCAGTCACCCCGTTATTTTATATGGATCATACGGTAAGAAATATTGTCCAAGATGAATCATGGAAGATACTTCGACAATATATTTCTCTAACGAGGATTCTCAAACACATGACTGCTCTAATTTTGATACAGA
>JAJFJL010000242.1 GCA_021774055.1 Nitrosomonas sp.
GCAAATACATTACACAAGATAATAGGAAACAAATAGCTTATCGAGCGGGCGGTACGAAGTAATACCTAGATCCTGTAAGTATTTATTGCACATTATATGCACGATTACTTGCAGGATCTAGGTATTAGCTGATTGCATGCGTTCGGCAGATTCAATCGTATTACATAGCAACATGGCAATAGTCATTGGACCAACACCACCAGGAACAGGTGTAATAAAAGCAACCTTTTCCTTCACTGCGGCAAAGTCTACATCCCCAACAAGTTTTCCATCAGACAAGCGATTAATACCAACATCAATTACTGTAGCACCAGTTTTTACCATATCAGCTGTTATCATTTTTGGGCGTCCGGTTGCCACCACTAAAATATCGGCACTACGTGTATGTGAGGCTAGATCACGTGTTTTTGAAGAACAAATAGTAACGGTGGCACCTTTTTCTAACAACATTAAAGCCATCGGTTTACCAACAATATTACTACGCCCTACAACAACCGCGTGCTGACCCTCAATCGGAATATGGTGTTTTGCCAGCATTTTTAGAACACCATATGGCGTACAAGGTAAAAAAGTCGAATTCCCGGTAACTAACGCACCAATGTTATAAAAATGAAAAGCATCAACATCTTTTTCGACAGCGATGGAAGTAGTGATGGCGTGGCTGGAAAAGTGTTTAGGCAATGGTAACTGCACCAGAATGCCATGAATATGTTGGTTATCATTCAAATCAATAATGCAACGTTGTACTTCGTCCTGACTTGCATTTTCTGGAAAACGATGGACTTCTGAATGAATGCCAACCTCTTCACAGGCTTTTACCTTATATCGCACATAAATACTTGAAGCCGGATCATCACCAACAATTATCACCGCTAAGCCAGGTTTTACTCCCTGTTCTAACAAATCTTTAGCACGATTTTTTAAGTCACCTCGCACTTCTTTTGCGATTGCGCTACCGTCTATAACTTGAACATTCATGATACAAACATAACCTGGAGAAAAGGAATTCAATATTTATCTTCAAGATGAAGATGATTGCTTGGCTTTCTTCATTTTTTGTCGATAAATGACCAAACCAATCAAAAAGGTAGGTATCACAAACAAAGCTGCCGCAATCAACCCAGCCGCTAATATTGCAATAGTAGTGTTACCTGGCATATATAATGTTACAAACCAGATAACAATAAAGGCTACAGATAGTCCACCATAAAGCATCGTTTTTTTACCACGATCATAGAGGCGCCAGAACTCTCCAGACACCTGAAAATCATCAACATAATGTTCAAACACTTCAACCAGGCTATTGTCATCCGGGATAGATTCACGACCAATATCGACCGCTAAAGCATCGCTACCATCATCTAATTGAGACATTTTTCTAAGAAACTCAATACGCTTCTGTGCATCTTTTAGTTTCATACCATCACTAATTAACATAGTCTGTATCACTAAGAAAGCATTTTCACGTGCATCTTTAGCTATAGTATCAAGACCTTCAGCAAACTTCCAGACAACACCCAATAAATACAACTGGGCAGTCATTTCATTAAATTCAGGAGCAAAATCATATTGTTTTTCTGCAACAAGAGAAAGCTGCGTATCCATGATTTCTCTACCATGGGTAATGCAAGCATTAATATCTGCCGCTTTCGAGTTAACAGGTGTTTCTGTTTCTACAGCTTTTTCAGCAGTTTCTGATTCTGCTTGTGGGTTCTCTTTAGTCACAATCTTATCCTTAAACAAATTTTCAGTGGTGTTGATTATATACTTCACGCAGCTACGCTTGCTGATTTTGTGAGGTGATAACTATTGACATAAATCACCCACTAAAGAACGGCAACTGTAACCGCATAAAGTAAATTGAAGTAAGGAACGTGCATGAAATAAATTAGGCAACTAGCTTTGAATATGAACATAAATCCTGCGCTAGTTGCCTAAGTTATTTCATGCACGTTCCTTACTTCAAGACCCAGGTGTTAAGCGTTGCCAGATAGATGAAGTCAATCCTGCACTATTCATGGTATAAAAATGTAAACCTGGTGCACCAGCTTTAAGTAAACGTTCACATAGATCAGTAACTACATCCAAGCCAAACGCATGTACTGAAGCGGTATCATCATCACCATAACCTTCTAGCTTTTTCCGAATCCAACGCGGAATTTCTGCACCACAGCTATCTGAGAATCTAAATAATTGTGCGCATTTATTGATCGGCATGATACCTGGGACAACCGGAATTTTTAACCCATCACGCTCACACAACTCAATAAAATGAAAATAAGCGTCTGCATTATAAAAATATTGTGTGATTGCTGAATCTGCGCCAGCTTCCACTTTGCGCTTAAAATTAACAAAATCCGCTTGAGCAGAAGATGATTGTGGATGATATTCTGGATAAGCTGCGACTTCAATATGAAAAGTATCAGCAAATTCCTGTCTAATAAAAGCTACCAATTCACAGGCATAGCGAAATTCTCCTGCTTGCGCCATACCTGAAGGTAAATCACCTCGTAGTGCCACAATACGATTAATACCATTATCACGATATTTTTCTAATATCGCACGCACATTCTCATGTGTAGAACCAATACAAGAAAGATGCGGTGCTGGGGTATAACCTTCGGCCTGAATTTCAAGTACAGTTTCAAGTGTCCGGTCACGTGTAGAGCCACCGGCACCAAAAGTTACAGAAAAATATTTTGGTTTGAATTTAGCTAATTGTTGACGCGTAGAGCGTAATTTCTCAACACCTTCAGGTGTTTGAGGTGGAAATAATTCGAAACTAAATGTAGGAACAAATGTTTTTTGTGATTCCATGCTATTTTATAACTAATGCCTTACACACTAAATAACCAGAAAAATCTGTGGTACAAATTGCCGATAACTGCGTTGAAGAAACTTGACGTATACTCATGCCTGCATTTCTTCGCCTTGTTCTCAACAATTTTTGCACCCCCATATTTTCCTGGTTATTTAGCGTGCAAGGTACTAGACCTATGCTCTCACACAACTCTAATTAATCAAATGTAAAGACTAAAACAATAATTTGCGCCCACATAAAAATAAATATGTGGGAGCAAACAGTTATGAACTCCCTAGTAACGATACATATCAGGCTTATAAGGGCCGTCCTTATCCAGGTTTAGATATAGTGCTTGCTCATCAGTTAACACCGTCAACTTGGCACTAATTTTATCAAGGTGCAGTCTGGCAACTTTTTCATCTAACTGTTTAGGTAATACATAGACATCTTTTCCATACTTGTCACCATGCTGCCAAATTTCCATTTGTGCCAATACTTGGTTGGTAAATGAATTCGACATCACAAACGAAGGGTGTCCGGTAGCACAACCAAGATTCACCAACCTTCCTTGTGCCAATACAATTATTCTATTGCCATTTGGAAAGATAACATGATCAACTTGCGGCTTAATGTTTTCCCATTTATATTTCTGAACTGAAGCAATATCAATTTCTGAATCAAAATGACCAATATTACAAACAATAGTTTGATCTTTCATGCGCAGCATATGATCATGGGTAATAACACGTAAATTACCGGTTGCGGTTACTACAATATCGACCTGGTCACATGCTTCATCCATAGTCACAACACGGTAGCCTTCCATAGCTGCTTGCAAGGCACAAATTGGATCAATTTCGGTCACCCAAACAGTGGCACCTAGGCCTTGCAAAGATTGCGCACAACCTTTACCAACATCACCATAACCACATACCAGCGCAATTTTACCTGCGATCATTACATCAGTTGCACGCTTAATACCATCCACCAAAGATTCACGACAACCATAAAGATTGTCAAACTTTGATTTAGTAACAGAATCATTAACATTGAAGGCAGTAAACGGCAACTCACCATTCTTTTGCATTTCATACAAACGATGCACACCAGTGGTGGTTTCTTCTGTCACCCCACGAATACAGGCAAGGTTTTTTGAATACCAATCAGGTTGTGTAGCTAATTTGTTTTTAATCGCAGCAAATAATGCAACCTCTTCTTCATTACTTGGATTTGCAATTACAGACTGATCTTTTTCTGCCTTAGCACCTAGAATCAATAACAAAGTGGCATCGCCACCATCATCTAAAATCATATTGGCGTGACTTGGTTTACCATCGTCCTGCCATTCAAAGATTTCGTGGGCATATTCCCAATAATCTTCTAATGATTCACCTTTATAAGCAAATACTGGAATATTTTTCGCCGCAATTGCTGCTGCCGCATGATCTTGTGTTGAATAAATATTACACGAAGCCCAACGAACTTCAGCACCTAAAGATACTAAAGTTTCAATAAGTACAGCAGTTTGAATAGTCATATGCAGAGAACCTGCAATACGTGTACCAGCTAGAGGTTGCTGGCTGTCATACTCTTTTCGCACCGACATAAGGCCGGGCATTTCAGTTTCTGCAATCGCGATTTCTTTGTCCCCCCAGGGGGCTAGAGACATATCGGCAACTTTATAATCAGTAAAGGAAGTTGATGCAGTGTTCATTTATATTTTGCTCCTGAAATAGTTAAGGGACGAGAAAATAATAATTTGTCCATTTAGACTTGCCATTTTACCCTGATCTTTCGTTGGCCCTCCGGTTACATAAAATAACTATGCGCCCTACGGGCCGCCTCAAATCAGAGCAAAATGACAAGTCTAAATGGGACAAACCATTATTTCTTCGTCCCTAATCTTTACGTTTGTGATTACTAAAAAAATCAACAAATAAAGAAAACTAACAAGCGCCGTTGTTACAATATTCTCAGTACTGAGCCTCACGGAAAAGGAAAAATCACCGTTGCAGCGCTCCTCAGTATTAAGAAATAAAAAAATTTACATCCTTCATGTCAGACCTAAAGTAATTTACATTTTTGATGCCTAGAAAACACAAGCAGGGTGCATTTCATACACCATCTATAATAACGTTGGTGCGTAAAACGCACCCTACCTTAAATGTAAATCGAAGAATGAAGGGTGCCAAAAACTCAAGTAATTAGTCAGATACCAGCATCCGCACGCAGTTGCTCAGCTTTATCGGTAGCTTCCCAAGTAAATTCTTCTTCTTCACGCCCGAAATGACCATGCGCCGCTGTTTTCAAGTAAATCGGACGTAACAAATCAAGTGCATGAATAATTGCTCTTGGTCGCAAGTCAAAATGCTGTTCAATCAGTTTAATAATTTTCTCATCCGAGATTTTTCCGGTACCAAATGTTTCTACCATGACAGAAACTGGTCGAGCTACACCAATTGCATAAGCAACTTGCACTTCACACTTGCTAGCAATACCTGCAGCAACAATATTTTTAGCCACATAGCGCCCTGCATAAGCTGCTGAACGATCAACTTTAGAAGGATCTTTACCTGAAAAAGCGCCGCCACCGTGGTGTGCTGTGCCACCGTAAGTATCGACAATTATTTTACGCCCAGTCAAACCACAGTCACCCATAGGTCCACCAACCACAAAACGACCTGTCGGATTAACTAAATATTTAGTTTGTTCAGTCAGCATCTCTTTAGGTAATTCTGGTTTAATTATTTCCTCAATAACTGCCTCAGTTAAATCTGCATGAGAAATATCCGGATCATGTTGGGTAGAAATAACTACTGTTTCAATATACTGTGGTTTACCGTCTTTATAGCGTACTGAAACTTGAGATTTTGCATCAGGACGCGCCCAAGCTAAGCGACCGTTTTTTCTTAATACAGATTGTCGCTCCACTAAGCGATGTGCATAAAAAATAGGCATTGGCATTAATTGTGGTGTTTCATCACAAGCATAGCCAAACATAAGACCTTGATCACCAGCGCCTTGCTCCATTTCTTCTTCTTTAGTACGATTAACACCTTGCGCAATATCTGGCGATTGCTTATTAAAAGCGGTTAATACCGCACAAGTATCCGCATCAAAACCAATATCAGAACTAGTGTAACCAATTTCTCTAACTGTTTTACGTGCGATAAGGTTGTAATCAACCGAAGCATGCGTGGTAATCTCACCTGACAAAACAATCAGTCCAGTACTGCACAAGGTCTCACAAGCAACACGTGCATTAACATCTTGGGTCAGAATTGCATCTAAAACCGCATCTGAAATTTGATCTGACACTTTATCTGGGTGACCCTCAGAAACAGATTCAGAGGTAAACAGAAACTCACTCATATATATATTAGCCAATTGAATTTTAAAGAACTCGCATTGTATCAAATTACAGCTGACTTAAGAAATCCGACAAGCAATCAAATATGTACGGGTAATGTTTTCATTAACATTTGGACCCTACAATAAACATTACTGAAACAATTATATAGCTAGCTATGCGCTTGTTTCAGCGCCTTGTTCTTGACAAAAATTATCACACTATAAAATCCGAAACTATGACAGTGCAAAGTATAATGCACTATAACTTGCAAGATCCAGATGAAAATAAAGGAGAATAAGATGGATAGTATGGGTTCACTTTTTGAGTTTGTAGTTTTTATATTTCTTTGCATGATGCTTTATGTGACTGTTTTAAAAACTATCTATGATCCTGAAGTAAATAAACTCAATCGCTATGGCCGAATTGTTTTAATCTGCGGGATTTCAGTTGTCGTAGTCTCATATCTGTTGTATCTATTGCCTAAATATATCGACATGTCACAATTTGTGTTCTAAATTCTAAATATAGTAAACAATTAATGCGCTTAACTACTTTTCAAATTTCTTGTATCCGTGATGGTGTGACTAAATATTTTGGCAACAAATCCCATGTGTGGTTATTTGGTTCACGACTGGATGATAAACTGAAGGGGGGCGATATTGACCTCTATATTGAACCTGAAACACAAGACCCAGCATCGCTAATTGATGCAAAACTATATTTTTTATCTGAAATTCACCAACAAATCGGAGAACAAAAAATAGATATAGTGCTACACCGCTCCGCCATTCAACAAGAATTATTGATACATAAAATTGCCAGAGAAAATGGCATACAACTTTTATGAAGTTAGAACTATACCGTGAAACACTGAAAATTTGTCAACGCCATGTTGATCGCTTGGATTGGTCAATGCAGCAAATGCAAAAGCACCTTCCATTTGAGGCTAATACACTAAGTGAATTAAGTGATGTAGACCTAGCTATCCTTGATCAATTTTCAACACGTTTTTCTAAACTTCAAGATGTTATGGGCGAGAAACTTTTTCCTGCTATTTTAGAACTGACTAAAGAGCAAGGAAATTTAGTTGCTTTTATCGACAAACTGCACCGCCTTGAAAAAATTGGTGCCATTAATTCTACAAGTGATTGGCTATTATTACGTGAAATGCGCAATGCTTTCTCACATGAGTACCCGGATGATTTAGCGCTACAAGCTGCAATCATTAACAAGGCTTTTAAACTTGCCGCTGAATTAATATCAACATTTAATCGTGTAACAACATTTGCCAAGCAATACCTGTGACACTGCTACCAATAACCCCGGTAACCACCAATTCCTCTAAAACCACCACCTAATCCACGATGTCTACAATAATCAGAATTATTACGATATTCTACCGGCCAAAGATGAATTGCTGAAGAGTTAATCAATGGTACAAAAATATGTTTCTGACCAACCATCCGTTCAATCTGACCTTCAATGACACCGGCAACAGTTATTCTTCTATCTGTCACATAAATTACTGGATCTAGAAACTCAGGACTTTTAATTACAAAACGCCCTTCTCCTGCACGGTATAACTGCGGACGACCATAACTATCAAGCGGATGGAACATTATTTGCACAAAACTTTCATCCTCTTGATTTTCCACATCAATAATAACACCACCCCAACGTACTGGGGTATATTCATAGCCATCAACATCCTGACTTACCTGTTCATACGAAATATTGATAACTTGAGCATCTCTAACAGCAGGTGGCAAACCAGAGCAAGCACTCAGTAGCAAAACAATTAATGGTAAATAAAGTTTCATATTTCTTATCCTCCAAAAATTTAGCGTATTGAAAGCGACATTAACTCTGCCTAGCACCTTGCAAGTGGTCATGCATATAGTGCGTAACAGATTGTTTCATAGAGTGAATTTTATTCTATATGGAATATTTATTGATATTCATAAAGAATTAAGTTTACTATATGAAACAATCTGTTGTGCAAAATATGGGTGATCACAGGCAGGATCTAGGTTATATTGTAAACAAGGTTTCTCCTGTACCATTTATTCAATCTTGATTTTTCAAAACACGCAACTTATGATCTATATTAAACAACGATCTATTATTGCAGCATGGCTTCTATTCATCTTCCTAAGTCTGTTTAATAGCGCAATTTCTGCCAAAGATTTACTAACAACTGCTGCCCAACAAACACAAAATGGTTTTTACCGCGCGGCGTTATCTAGTTATGAACAAGCACTACTAGATGCCCAACAAGCCGCTTCTCCTCATCAACAACAACTAGCTAAGGCCGGGCTTGGCCACACGCTTTATTTATTAAACCAACCGCAACCAGCAATTAAACATTTACAGCAAGCACTCACTTTATCTAAGCAAACTGATGACAAAGTTAACGGGCAGATACATTATTATTTAAGTCTAATATACGGACAGCTTGGGGATAACGAAGCTTTTGAATCTCATTGGCAAGATGCAATGAATAACGCCAAACAACACACTGACCAAATATTACAGGCATATTTGCATCTGACAGCCGTTAAATGGGCAACTAACAAAACTGATTTGAACCATCATTTAAAACAAATACAAAAATTATCGTCGCAGGCAGATTCTAATCAAAGCTGGGGAATTATTCATCTTAATGTCGCAGAGCATTTAATTCAGCATTATTTATTAGGTTCATTACAACGCACCCAGCGCGACCGGATTCGTCTCAGTCACCAACATTTACAACAAGCACAACAATATCTGCCAGAAACTGCGCTACGTCCACAAGCACAGGTAATCGGTTTACTTGGAACATTGTATGAAACTGATCATCGATACCATGAAGCATTAACCTTAAGTTTGCAAGCACTACAATTGGCACAACAAGCAGCGGCACAAGACTTATTAATGTTATATGAATGGCAAGCAGGTCGCTTATATCACAAATTGGATCAACCTGAAGCTGCCATAGATAGCTACCGTAGAGCAGTCAATTATGTTGAAACAATACGCCAGGATATTCCTGTACGCTATCAAGATGGCAAATCATCATTTAAAGAGCTATTAGGACCTTTGTATCTAGACTTGGCTGATGTACTGTTACAAAAAGCATGGCCGAAACAAAATAACCAAAAACAAGTTTTACTAGATGAAACACGTGATTTATTAGAACAACTTAAACAAACTGAATTAGAAGATTTTTTCCAAGACCGCTGTTTAATTCAAGAGCATGTAAAATTTTCTTTAGATGATGTTGCAGCAGATACTGCAGTGTTATATCCGGTGCTATTAACCGATCGTCTTGAATGGCTAATCAGCATTAATGGGCAATTACAACAAGTTCAAATCAAACAATCGCAGACCCAACTAGACCAACAAATTCGTCAATACACTGCAGATCTACGTAATGCCCGAGTAAACAATGCAAACAAGGCACTCTATCAACTATTATTTGAACCATTGCAAGCAATATTACAACAGCACGGCATCAAAACATTAGTATATATTCCTGATGGTGTATTACGTTTGTTACCACTAAGCGTATTATCCGACGGCGAACAATACCTGATTGAACAATATGCAATTGTGACTGTACCAGGATTAAACTTACTCAACCCAAGAATAAGAATGGATGCGGCCGATAAAAGTTTATTAGTTGGTTTAAGTCATCCTACATCTGCAGCAGTTGATAAATTGCCATCAGCAATGTTGACTGAACTAACCGGATATAGCGCCGAGCAAGAAGCTAGTGAACAACAACGTAATTTAACAAAAACAACATCCTCAGGTGAAGCAGAAATCAAACAAACACCAATCAACAACAGAGCCATAGCATTAAACCAACTAGCAGAAGCGCTGGTCTTGCCGGGTGTTATTACAGAAATTGAACAATTGGCTGGAAGCTTACCGAATACAACCCTACTGAATCAACAATTCACCTTGAGCAATTTTAAGAAAAAAGCTGCTCTCGACAGCTACAACATTGTCCATATTGCCTCGCATGGTTTCTTTGGTGGCGATTCTAAAGATAGCTTCATCATGACTTATGACAAATTATTAACTATGGATGAACTAGAAGGTCTATTACGTGGGCGTGACCAAGATGACCCGGTCAATATGCTAACCCTTAGTGCCTGCCAGACAGCAGAAGGTGACGACCGTGCCCCATTAGGGTTCAGTGGCATAGCCATTAAGGCTAATGCACAAACCGCACTCGGATCATTATGGCCAATCAGTGATGATGCTGCGGTCAAACTAATGAACATTTTTTATCATCAATTAATTATAGAACGTCACAGCAAAGTTAAAGCATTACAAATAGCACAACAAAAACTTATCAATGATCCTGAGATGAGCGACCCTTTCTTTTGGGCTCCATTTATCCTAGTTGGTCATTGGCAATAAAGATTTAACATGAAATTAAAGCAATGGGCCGCCATCACCCTGCTGCCATTCTTACAACATTATGCGATTGCCGAAATTATTACCGATGGCAGCGTCGGCCCAGCACATTCATTAAATATAAGTGACAATCAATTTAGTATTACTCAAGAACTAGGAAGCTTAACAGGCAACAATTTATTTCACAGTTTCCAAGAGTTCAATATAGCAAACGGTGAAAGTGCCCTATTCACCGGTGACGACAGCATTCAAAACGTTATCAGTAGAGTAACCGGTGGTCATGAATCTAGCATCAATGGGATTCTTAAATCACAAGTTGGAAACGCTGATTTCTACTTCATCAATCCAGCAGGAATAACCTTTAATGAAAATGCACAAGTAGATGTACCAGCAGCTTTTCATGTCAGCACTGCAGGTGAATTAATTTTTGCCGACGGATCAAGTTTTAGTGCAATAAATCCTGAGGCTAGCATCTTAACTGTGGCTGAACCTGAGAGCTTTGGCTTTATTTCTGGACAAAACAACAATTTGCAAATCATTGGTAGCCAACTTGCCTTTAAACCAGGGAGCGAAGTATCACTTAGCAGCAACAATATCGTAATTACAGGTATTGAACATAATGATGGCAATATTCAAACGGCACAAATCACGGTAAAACAAACTAATCCTAATATCGAACCAGGGATGCGTTTAAACTTAACCTCTGTTGATTCAGCAACAACACAAACCATACCCATAACTAACCTAGCAGTTACCACAACCGGTGGAGATTTATTAATTGAGAACAGCACTATTAATGCATCCGGCAATGGTGCTGAGCAATTGGCAATACAAGCAGGCGCAACATCAATCCACAATAGTCAACTATCTTTTGATAACTTAGGTGATCAGCCTACAAATACAGAAAACGGTATAACTATCAATGTGACTTCATTGATGTTAAATCAAACATCATTAACCAGCAATTCACTAGGCGAAAGTGACGCAGGTACAATTTCTATTAGAGCAAAGGAAGCAATACAGTTACTAAATGGTGGAATAATCAGCGCTGACACCTTAAACCAGGGTGATGCAGGCAAAATTAACATAACGGCAGGACAACTAACTATTGATGGCCAAGACAATCCACTTTTAACTGCTATTTCAAGCAGTGTATTACAGGAGAGTCATGGCGATGCAGGCACTGTATCAATAACTGTCAGCGAAGAAATACAATTACTGAACGGTGGTATTATTGGCGCTTTCACTTTTAATGACGGTGATGCTGGGAATGTAACCGTAGCAGCCAGCAAGCTAACCATTGACGGTCAAGATACAGTTAATTTTAACGTCGACGATATGTCTACAACTTCACAAGACTTGAATCTTGCCGCTGTCAATTCTGGCATAGAAAGTGCATTGAATAATAAGCTTTCTGATTTCACCGGCATTTTTAGTAACACACTTCCTAATAGTAATGGCAGCGCTGGTTCAATTGTTATTAATGTAATTGATAAGATTCAGTTATCAAACGGTGGGGTAATCAATTCTGTTACTTTTGGTGAAGGTAATGCCGGTAGCATCAGCATAGCAGCCGAACAATTATTTATTGACGCAGAAAACAATCCTCTTTTTATAACCGGAGTAGTTAATTCTGCACTACCAGGCAGTCATGGCAACGCAGGACCAATTAACATCACCATCAACCAGGAAATACAGCTACTGAATGGTGGATTAATTAGTGCCAAAACCTTTAGTCAGGGTAATGCTGGCGACATAACAGTGTCATCTGAGCAATTAACTATTGATGGTCAGAACAGCAATCTTTTGACCGGCATCACAAATTCTGCCGCAGCAGATAGTCATGGTGATGCTGGCACAGTATCTATTAGCGTAAATGAATCAATCAAATTACTAAATGGTGGCGTAATTAATGTTGACACCTTTGGCCAAGGCAATGCAGGTAATGTCTCCATAGCAGCAGCCCAACTAAGCATTGATGGTCAAGACAGTGAGTTTCTAACCGGCATTTCAAGTAGTGCCATGCGCAATAGTCGTGGTAATGCTAGCACTGTTTTCATCACTGTAGACGAAACCATAAAACTACTTAATGGCGGAATCATTGGTGCTTTTACTTTTGGTGAAGGTAATGCGGGAAATATTACGATAGCAGCCCAGCAATTAATGGTTGATGGTCAAGACACGCTTAACCCGACTGAAAATAATTTACCAACAACCGAGCAGGATTTGAACCTTACCGTGCTGAATTCTAGCATCACAAATATATTGAATAACAAGCTTTCTAATTTTACCGGTATTTTTAGTAACACACTTCCTGGTAGCCGTGGCAATGCTGGTTCAATTGCAATTGAAGTAGACAACGACATCCAATTACTAAATGGCGGGTTAATTAACTCTGTTACCTTTGGGCAAGGCGACGCGGGGAATATCAGCATCGCAGCTGATCAATTAACCATTGATGCCAAAAACAATACTCTGTTTATAACCGGCCTGGTTAATTCTACCCTACCAGGTGGCAATGGAAATGCTGGGCCAATTAGCATCGTAATAAATAAAGCAATACAACTACTCAATGGCGGATTAATTAGTGCCAAAACCTTTAACCATGGCAATGCGGGAGATATAACTGTATCTGCCGAGCAATTAACCGTTGATGGTCAAAATAGCAATCTTTTTACCGGAATCACAAATTCAGCAGCCATTGATAGTCTTGGCAATGCTGGCACCATTTCTATCACAGCCAACGAAACCATACAGTTATTAAATGGCGGGGTAATCAATGTTGACACCTTTAGCCAAGGCAATGCAGGTGATATAAGCGTCGCCGCCACCAAGTTAACTATTGATGGTCAAGACAGCAAATTTTTAACTGGCATCTCAAGTAGCGCCATGCAAGACAGTAATGGCGATGCTGGGACAGTATCAATTAAAGCAAGCGAAACTATTCAATTACTTAATGGCGGAATGCTTGGAGCATTCACTTTTGGTACAGGTAATGCAGGCAATATAAACATAAACAGCAGACAATTAACGATTGATGGTCAGGATACGATCAATCTTAACAGCAACAACATTGGCATAAATGCACAAGATTCAAACCTTGCCGCAGTAAATTTTGGTATTGCCAGCTTATTGGACAATAAACTGGCTGATTTCACTGGTATTTTTAGCAATACACTTCCTGCTAGCAGTGGCAATGCAGGCTCTATTGCAATTACAGTTGATGATGACATTCAATTGCTAAATGGCGCTCTAATCAACTCCGTGACACTTGGCGAAGGTAATGCTGGCAGTATCACCATGACCACTGAACAATTACTTATCGACACAGAAAACAACCCTCTATTTATAACTGGCGTACTTAATTCCGCATTACCAGACAGTCGCGGAAATGCTGGCCCAATCACCATCACCGCACACAAAGCAATACAGCTACTAAACGGAGGATTAATCAGCGCCAAAACTTTTAGCCAAGGTGATGCCGGTGATATCAGCGTATCTACAGAACAATTAACTCTTGATGGTCAAAATAGCAATCTTTTAACCGGCATTACTAATGCTGCGGTTGCAGATAGCCATGGCAATGCGGGCAGCATCAAAATAGAAACAGAACAACTATCTATCAATGGTCAACATCGCACAGCTACAACCGGTATTTTTAGTATCTCTGATATCAATGCAAGCGGAAAAGTTGGCGCTATATCAATAATCGCTTTAGAACAAATAAACTTAGAAAAAGCTGGAACGATTAGCATCGCAGCGTTAAATCAAGCTGCATTATCGACCACAGTTGATACCAATATCGATACCAACCAATCACAAATAACTATTGCTACACCGACTCTCTATTTAACCCAAAACAGTACGATTACCGCAACTGCCAATGGTGCCACCAATGCCGCGCCAATTAACATTGATGTTGCGGATAAACTACTTGTTTCAGGTAGTCAAATTACGACAGAAGCAATTAACGGAAATGGCGGTTCAATTGGCATAAATGCAGATAACTGGGTGCAATTAGAACAAAGTCAACTAACAACATCCGTACTTGGCAAAGAAAATGGCAATGGCGGCAATATTATAATGAACACCCCAACATTAGTGCTAAGCAGCGGGTTTATTCAAGCCAATACGGTTGCTGAAAATGCCAACGGTGGCGACATTCATTTAAATGTAGCACAACTAATACCCAACGGTGAGAGCTTGCTGCGCGGTGGATCAGAACCATTGGTCTTTAACAACAAACAGGATAACTTTAATATCATTCAGGCCGCATCACCCAACGGGATTAATGGCAATATTGATATCACCAGCCCTGAACTTAACATCGTCGGCATACTAACCAATGTTGCAACCCCAGATCTAAATACCAAACATATCAGTCATAATCCATGTCGTCTTATTCGTGAAAATAATTTAACAAATTTAAGCCCTGGGGGTACACCCGCATTCCAACACGGAGAAAACTATTTATTGATTAATCGTCATAATCAAGTTGAGCTAAACAACCTTGATACCCCATCAACAAGCGCACCCATTAATCGAAACATATATGAGAATATTTATGCAGGATGCGCTCAAATGTAACCTTAGGAACGTGCATGAAACAAATTAGTGGCAAAATTGAATCCTGCTTGAAGACAAACAACCAATCCCACATCGTCATTCCTGCGTGCTTCTAGCAGGAATCCACAACACGATAGAAGGGGTTATACTTTTACCCTGGATGATTGTATTTCTCCATCTCCCCTAAGGAGCGCGCATTAAATAACTTGAGCAACTAGCGCAGGATTTACGCTCATATTCAAGGCGTGCAAACAGGCGCATAGCACGGCTATGTAACTGTTTGCATAACACAGAAGATGAATATAAATACAAAGCTAGTTGTTTAAGTTATTTAATGCGCGCTC
>JAJFJL010000243.1 GCA_021774055.1 Nitrosomonas sp.
GAGCAAGATCTTCTAGTTGCTTGTCACTACGTAGCGGCCAGTTCCAATCAAGTGTGCTGTCCTGCATTTCAATCGGCGCTTTTAACCACCGTTCAATATACAAAATCACCCACTTTACTTTTACATGTGTTCGTACTGCTCGCAACATTAACTCATGATCAAAGTTATCGAAAAAGCCTTTGATGTCGAGATCTAGTACCCAATCACTTTTCCAGCAACGTTCACGTGCTTTCCCCACTGCATCAAGCGCCGATTTACCAGGACGATAACCATAAGAATCCGGATGGAAATGTTTCTCCAGCTCCGGTTCTATCAATTGCTTGGCAACCATCTGTGCAATCCTGTCAGTCACAGTGGGAATCCCTAATGGCCTCATACGTCCGTCACCTTTAGGTATTTCTACCCGCATGACGGCAACTGGAAAGTAGCTACCTGAGGACAACCGATTCCAGAGTTTGTAGAGATTGTTTTCCAAATCTATATCAAACGCTTCAATCGTTTGCCTATCAACACCGGCAGCCCCTTTGTTGGCCTTGACCCGTTTATATGCCTCCCAAACTTGTCGTTTGGATATACAAAACGGCTTTGCTTGTTTCAATCCAATCCTCCCGTTTCCGGTTGTTTTCTTTAGTTCAAGCTGGTCGATGCTCCCCCTTCGATCCACTTTCATTACAAAAGCTTCAACACTACTACGGGTCGCTCCGCCCCTGTTCTCTGCATCGGTACTCTCACACTTGTGGGACTTCCACTTGTGCTTCTCCCTTATCATCAGAGCGACAGGTTCCCACGTTCCACATAAAAGCCTGTATCAAGTTCACGCCATCTTCATGCCGGAGGCCGCCTAGCCAGTAATCAGGTTTCCACTAGACTTATCCCAAGGTAACGACTACCCCTCGGTTTTGACGCTCGTCCCTACACTTTCGACACTTCAATAATGGTTCATTTGCATTCGTCTCTTTGATACTCACCTGACAAGGTCTTGCCTTTTCTGTAACGCTCACCACCCTGGCTCTTTACCAGCGCAGCTTACAGTGGTTTGAAGCCTCCACCTGTATGGCGGCTTCGAGGGGCCAATCCCTCATCTTTTGTGCAGCATAGCTGCAAGAAGGACTCTGTCCTTCTATGCGCCTTCGTGGCACACAATCATCAGCGTAACGGATGAATTTATGACCCCGGAAATTCAGTGATCTGGCTGGGCTTCGTCATGTTGTGCTGACTCACCCTGCGGTTCGGCCTGATGCAGTTTCTGTTCGTAGGCTCGCAAATTTGCACTTAGGCTTCTTTCAGGTGGTTCGTCGCCTTGCCACCCTTGCCCATCGGCTAGTACTTTTAAAAGTGATCATGTATGATACTTTCCAGATAATGTACAGGGGACTTTCACCCCATAATAAGATTGTGCCCATGCCGGGCACGCACAATGCAAATTAACACGGACAGTCAAAAGCTACGCTGCGCTTCACTTTTGCCTTCCGGTTATTTGCGGCGTTAGGCATAATTAAAGAACAGGACAACTAAAATGGGAATATTCAACCGTTCTACATTAATGAAAGTCCACGTGCTATTAGCAGCCGTTATATTGCCAGTTGCAATTATGTTTTTTGTGACGGGCGCACTATATACGTGGGACATAAAAGGCGATTACGATACAACCACACATGAAATTATTCTAAATAGCCCCATCCAAGGCGATCTTCCAGAACTTGTTGCAATAGCAACAAAAGAGTTTAAGAAACACAATATAGAAGCACCAACTGGTCAAGCAAAAATTAAAAAAATTGGTGGAGCATTCAAACTTGAGTGGACTGGCTCAAAAGTAGATATCATTCTTGAGCCAACATCAAAACCATTAATTGCTATATTGCAAATAAAAAAAACAAGCTTACACCGTCAGTTTGTTCAGTTACATAAAGCAAAAGGCGGCAGTCCATTTAAGGTATATGTCGTCGTACTTGCTACAGCATTGCTATTATTGCTAATCTCAGGATTTACTATGGCGTGGCAAATACCAAAATTACGCAAACTAACATTAGCTTCTACTTTATTTGGTATAGTTGTATTTGTTGCAATGGTTGCATCTAGTTAAATTTAACCGCCAAATGCCTAACGAGTAAGGTTAGATCGTGATTCGCGCGCAGCATGAAGCCACGATCTGAACCGTTTGTTGGACTAGCCCTTTAATGCGTTGGTTAGCTGCTATGAAAATGGCTTTTTATTGGCAGGTGTAATTCTTGCGAGCTAGAGTAATACAGCAACTGTTTTAGATTAAGTTACTTGATTTCTGATGATCATTTTTCATTTTTGGTCGATTATTGCCACATTTCTATAAATTTAGTCAGAGTTAAGCCCTGCCAGCTATTTGGGCTCATCTACCTCAGTAAATTTTATTTAAAGTCACATAATCAAATAATTCCCCTTCTATTTAAACCTACACACTGACCATCGTACTTTTAGGTTTTAGACCAAAGCGATGGCGAAGATTCTCATGAAAAGCTTTTTCAGACTCAAATTCAAAGTATCTTCTGTATCACAATGGCTTAAGTTAAATCGATGATAAAGCTATACTGCATGCTGAATATAAGGTCTCTGAATTATTCATTCTGCAATTATCGCGCAGGTACAGTTAATTTGGCAGTACCAAAAAGTGGCAGTCATTTTGATTCAGATATAGTTGATGCCTTCCTGTCCGAATTTGATCAGTTTGTCACTATTGCCGAAGCGCATCAATCAGACAATGAACGGAAGGTAGGTTGATCCCCTGAAAAACTAAAAGACGGATTATTTGATACTTGTCAATTTGCAAGTGGTTAATCTATTTTAGAATATCTAACGCGAATTCAAAGCAGACGGTGAGATAGTGCAAAAAATTCATTTTTAACAGAGATCACGTCATACATCAGCGGTTAGATAAAATATTTTTGGACACTCAGAAACCCTAATTATTTAACTACTTATCATAAGTTGAATAGTTACTACAGTAGTGCATGTAATTTTTGACTAATTTATTTGATAAACCTAGTATGAACGAAACTAAAGCTAAATAAATGTAGATTTTTTCAATGGCTACTATACAAGGAACTTCTGGAAACGATACGCTGGCAGGCACAACAGATGACGATTTAATTATCTCTAATGGCGGCAAAGATACGTTACTAGGTGGTGGCGGAGCTGATACATACTCACTGCGTTTTGGCACCCCTATTATTACTCCTTTAGGTGTACTCGAACCTAACTATACAATTAACGAAACAAACGGTGGTGATGCCTCAATAGATACCATTACAGGGGTTCGTGATTTACGTCAAACAAGCACCCGTGGCTATGAGGATTTCACAGAAATTCTGCGTACAGGAGTTTCTGGAGCAGATCTTGTTTTTAATACAGCCTATAAACCAACGGCATTTAGAAGCCCTGCAATTGAAGATGGCACAATTAAAATTATAAATCAGTACAAAGTAGATACGCTGAATGCGCAAATTGAACTGCTTGTTGCAGGTGGAACAACATATAACCTTATAACAACAGATACCGGTACGGCTTCTGACGATATCATGACTGGCTGGAAATATTCTGACACATTTCATGCTGGCGGAGGAAATGATTACCTTTCTGGTGGTAATGGACGTGACTACATTTATGGCGAAGATGGTAACGACACTATTTTCGGCGACGGCGGTTCTGACTTCTTATATGGTGGCGCAGGTATAGATACTATTTTCGGTGGCCTTGGCAACGATAAATTATTTGGTGGCGACAGCAACGATAGACTTGAAGGCGGAGAAGGTAAAGACACCATTAAAGGTGAAAATGGTAATGACCGCATGCTCGGTGGAAATGGTGATGACCGTTTAGTTGGTGGCGCAGGTGATGATTATCTAAACGGTGGCGTAGGTAATGATAAGCTAATTGGCAACTCAGGCAATGATGCTTTGTATGGTGAAGCAGGTAATGACGAGATGATTGGTGGTGGCGGTAGTGACCGTTATATTGTCCATACAGGTGGCTCTGATAGCGACATTATTGTAGAAAAAGATAAAGCATCTGGCACAGATACCCTTCAACTAACAGGTTTTCAGTCAGAAATAGAAGGTATTCGTAGTATCGATTTACAAGTTTCTGATGATGATTTAGTTATTACCTATGAAAATTCTTTCTTGACGCCAGGCCAATTCGGGCAAGTAACAATTAAAAATCAGCTTGTTAGCGGTGAATATAATGCTATTTAGCAAGTTATTTTTGGCCCGAAATCAACAGACAGGGAATTTCATATTGCTGACTTAAAAGGAGACAAATTCCTCCACAGCGTACATTCAGGTCCTGATGAAGGTGGCGATGATATTGTGTTTGGTACAGCTGGAGCAGATAAAATTTATGCTGGTGTAGGCTTTGACCTTGTTCTCGGTGGAGCTAGTGCAGATAGTTTCATCTATCATGATGAAGAAGGTAATGGTGGCTATGAAATAATTTTAGATTTTAATCTTGATGAAGATACTCTTGATTTCACCGACATTAAAACACTTACACAAGCAGACCTTTCGATTGCAGATAATAGCTACGGAAATGTGGTTATTAATGATGGTAGCTTTGGTTCTGTTGAATTAAAAGGTATTTCCGCAGCAGAAGTAACTGATAGTATTTTTGCTTTCAGAGATGCTCCTGCTCCTGTTGACCCTGAACCTGTTGATCCTGAACCTGTTGATCCAGCTCCAGTAGATCCTGTACCTCCAGTAGTAGACCCAACAGGTGATGCATATACTTTGGCTGATGCACTTCTAGATCCAAGATTTTCAAATATTGACTTTAATACTTTTGAAGTTGAAGGAGATCAAATGCTTGGTGAAAAAGGCGGACATGCAAATGATATCGTTCTTGGTACCGCTGGTGAAGATGACCTTTACGGTGGTCAAGGTACAGACATTATTAAAGGTGATGCCGGTGCAGATATATTTGTTTATAAAGATGAAGGTACTGCAGGTGGTCATGAGTTTATTATTGATTTCAATACAGCAAAAGATCTTATTGATTTCAGTAAAATCCCTGGCCTTGGCAGAGCGGATATAACGGTTGTAGATAATGCTTTCGGCAATGCTGAAATTTCTGGCACTAATTTTGGCTCTATTGAGCTTGCTGGTGTTGCAGCATCTCAACTAACAGATAACTTGTTCATTTTTCAATGATGTGCCTGTTAGAAGAATTTTAGACATGTTCTGTGCGAATTACTATTTTTAAGCTGCAAATGGCAAATTGAACAGCCCACGACACACGAGTCGGGGTCAGGTTTAGATAAATAGGATCCTTATCTAGACCTGACCCCGGAAACACTTAGGCTTCTTTCAGGTGGTTCGTCGCCTTGCCACCCTTGCCATCGGCTAGTACTTTTAAAAGTGATCATGTATGATACTTTCCAGATAATGTACAGGGGACTTTCACCCCATAAGATTGTGCCCATGCCGGGCACAC
>JAJFJL010000244.1 GCA_021774055.1 Nitrosomonas sp.
ATATAGAAAACAAACAGTTGCCATGGCGACGTTACCCATCCGTAAAAAGAGATAATCCGTCTGCACTATCAACAAGTTGGGACAGTATATTCATGGCATCAAGAAATAACTCTTTATCTTTCTTACCGCAACGCATATCCCAGATAAAACGGCTTGCACGATCCATAAGTACAATTGTCCAGCCTTCTGATTCAGCGGCTGGTGTGTTTTTATCTATTTTTGTACACAACTCATCACCCTCAATAATTTGATGTAAAAATTGATTACACATCGCATATACGAGTAATGTTTCTTTTGTGCTTCCAAGCCGGGATAACTATAATTTAATGCTGTTCTTTGCTTACGGTAAATGTGCGGCATGTAGCATTAAGCCCCATTCTTTCATTGAAGGCATTTAACCTAGATCCTGCAAGTGGGGTTCCATAAGTCTCAGAAAAACTAAGGTCACAAGACTTGCAATAATGAATCATACGTTTGGCACCATTGGTGACTGTGTAACTTCTATTTTATAGTGTGATCTACCGAATTACATTTAGAGCAACGTAAAGTAGTTAATGACATCGCTGCGTACTCCAAATAAATTTACCTGTAAAAGGTATAATTTATTACAAAGTCATCAAGCTGACCCAGTGCCGTTTTACAGTAACTTGTAGAGTTAATTCGTTACCGTGACATGATGTAATTTTAGCCATTACTTTCCCCTCCACTGTGGATTGAAATAAAGTCAGAAATTATATTTTAATTTTTGCACACTGTATAAAATCAACGCCCTATTGCCCTGCCTAAAGTGGTGGAATAAATTTCATAGTTTTTTATCTTTTGTTAAAATGTCTTGTAATGACACCAAACTTTAACATTCTATTTTGTCAGAATTTTTTTTATTACTCACCTTCGCCAATTCAACAAATCAACCAAAAGTCAGAATTTTATGGCTCTTAATGCATTGATTTTATTGTATTAAAAAACCAAGCTGGCAAATGTATTAACTTTAGTAAATACTTCAAATATTAAAAATCTAGATTATTTATGAGCCACTCAAACCGTTCGTTTAAATTCTCCATATTACTGCTCATTTCTGGATTTTGTGGTATCTCCTATGAGATTTTATATGCTCGTATCCTTGGCAATCTAATTGGCGATCAATTTGCTGTAAGCGCTTCAGTATTATTAACTTTTTTGTTAGGCATCGGCTTTGGCACACTTGCTGCACATAGGTTAAAACCTTGGGTATGGTTGATTGAAGCGGCTATAGGTCTGTTCGGCATTTTATTTGTTTTAAATATCACGACTATTGATCATTTTTTGTATACCCATGTAACAGGACTGGGTACTGATATTGGTGTGATGCTAATAGTAAGCATTTTATTGATTGCTTTGCCCGCTTTTTTAGTTGGCGTGAGCCTACCGATATTTGCGCATTTTATGCAGCAATTGAGTGATGGTGAGCCTGTATTTGCTAAAACCTATGCGATTTATAACTTGGGTGCTGCTAGCACTGTGTTATTTATAGAATTTGTGTTGATTCGTAGTCTTGGGATTACCTATGGCACCTTTGTCATTGCCAGTTTAAATTTGCTTGTCGCAATTAGTTTACGTTGGAATTTTGCAGATTTATTACAGAATGCAAACAAGCATGTGATGGAGACAGTTCGTTTTCCTGGCTCGCTAAAATTAGCGTTGATAACAGTGAGCATAGCTTCAGCTGTTTATCAATTATTAATGATTAAACAGATGGAATTCTTGTTTGGGCCATTTAGAGAAACCTTTGCCTATGTGTTATTTATGATACTTATAGGTATATCTCTAGGATCTGCTCTGGTACGCTGGTTTAAGCTGGATTTTAGCCGATTAATTCTACTGAACTTAATTGGCCTTACTTGGAGTATTGCAGGTTTTAGTTGGGTAGTAGAGAACTATGCGCATTTTTATTCTCAGGCTGCCGAAGCACTTTGGTCGTTAGTAATACTTAAACTGTTAACTACGGCATCTCTTATTTTATTACCGGCACTCACCTTCGGTGCCACCATACCCGCATTAATGCTTAAACAAAGTAATGTAGCTAAAGAATCTGGGCATTTGTTATTTATCTCATCAATGGCCAATGTGGTCGGTTTTCTACTGATGGCGTTTGTGTTTCATCAGTATCTTGATTATTACGTAATATTACTGGTGGTCGCTGGCTTATCGTTATTGTCCTTATGCATCTATTCACACCGTATTAACCTATCTGTCATATTGGCCACCTGTCTGGTTATGGCCAGTGGCACGTCGGCTTATACACTATGGGATGAGGAGCTGCTGTACTTTGGTTATACCTCGTTTCATTCCAGCAAAAAGCTAGAGCGTAAGCGTAACAGATTGACTAAAACCGAGCGTTTTAAAGGTCCACAAGATACTTTTTCGATAATCTGGCATGGTGGCAAGCCTTATTTCTTTATTAATGGTTACACCAGCATTCCATTAGATGCACCTTCAGAAAAACTGGTAGGTGCCTTTACTTCTTTATATTCCCCTCGTTTAGATGAAGCTTTAGTGCTGGGAGTTGGGTCAGGAGCTACTGCAGCAACTGTTTCTAAGCTATTTAAGCATACTGAAGCTGTTGAAATTAATGCAGTGGCATTAGACAACCTCTTTCGTATGAAGAAATTTAATTTCGACATAGAACAACGAGCAAAGGATGGCAAAATTGATATTTTCCATGATGATGCTATTCACTATGTTAAAGCTACCGACAAGACTTATTCGCTGATAGTAAATACCGTCACTACACCTTTATATTTTAGTTCTTCAAAACTGTATACCTACGAATTTTTAAGTGCTGTCAAACAACGTTTGCGTACAGATGGTGTGTATATGACTTGGATCGATTCTCGGGTAGGTGATGATGGCATGAATATAATGCTTAAGACCTTGACAGAAACCTTTGATCATTGTGGTATTGCTACGATCACTAATTCATATTTTTTATTAATATGTTCAGCTGAGCCAATTCAAGCTTATCACCCCTTAGCTGTAGCCGATAACCAAATACTTAACGCTTATTTTAAAAAAGAATATGCACTAAATCCCCGCTGGCTCTCTTTTGGTTTATTGCACCCTAGAGCTAAAGATCTTGTGGGCGATGGTGAGATACCGCTTAACACCTTAGATAACCCTGTGTTGGAATATAAAATGGCGCGTTTACTACATCGTGGTTACCCTGAATTTCAGAGACGTTTGCGTAACAGTATGAATGAAAAAGATCTTGCTGAGGCTTTTGTTGCGGATAGTGATTGGAATTTAGCGCGTCATGCGCGTTATCTAGATAAGCTACATCGTAGTTCTAGTTTTTCACGTCGTATGAAAAGCTTAGGTAAGGCACATATGCCTGATTTTAAAACGGCCTATGCCAGTGCCGGTGTTGATCAATATGAGCAAACCCATGAAATTGGTAAAACTGCTAGGTCGCTATACCGTTATGGCAGTTATTTAAAACGGCAAAAACATTATTCTGAATCTGTTGTAGCATTTAAACAGGCATTACAAATCGACCCCAGCTACAACAACGCATATTTTAATATGGGCGCTAGTTATGAATATCTTGGTGAAAATAAATTAGCCTTAGAGGCCTTTTATGAAGAGCAAAGAATTGACCCAAATGATAGTGCGTTGCCTTACCGCTTAGGCAGGCTACATGTCAAACTCAAGCAGTACCCACAAGCAGTCACTTTATTGGAGCAGTCTTTAAAGCACAACCCAAGTTCAAGAAACTGGTATTACATGGGTTTGGCTTACGAAGGAGTAGGACAAAACAAACAGGCAATAACTGCTTTTAAGCGTGCTATCAGTAAAAACAAGTCTAACAGTGCTGCACGCAAGTCTATGGAACATCTGCAACAATTGGAAAACCATGAGATGTAATAACACAATAAGTCGCAATTAATTAACTTACACTTAATCCAATTCTTGCATTATAGATCAACATGTTAAAAAATAAAAAACTGAGAATGTAACCAGTTTAAAACTGACAATCCATTTGGCTTATCATAAAATCAAGCTGGATTGCCTCTTTATTTTCTGTATAAATAATAAACCATGGAATTCACAACCAAACTAACAACAGCTTCCTTGCACTAGGAGCCTGTCGGACTTATGGTTGTTAGAAAAGGTCGAACTCATTTCGGCATAAATTTTACGCAACAAGTTGTTTTAAATGGACTCAAATCAATGCCAGCATAACATTCACGAAATAAGGCTCGGCATATGGTCGGTTTGTTTCAGTCAAGATGACGCACAGAAAAATACTTCTTAGCTTTCTTAAAGATGTAAGCTATAATTCTGGGAGTGCGGGGGTTCTTTTAATCCGTTGGTCGTGAGTTTGATCCTCATACGTCCTACCAGAAAAACAAGCATTTAGCTCGTTACGGGCTAGGTGCTTTTTGTTTTGTTATTGTCATACAAGACTGATGTAATAAAGTAGGATAAACCTCCTACAGTGAAGAATTAGGCTTATAACACTAGGCAATTACAGCGCATCACTACTGCAATAGATAACCAGCTTATCTTGTTATTGTCAAAGCATATTGACATCGTTATAGTTGACAATAATTACCTTCAGTTCGCTCATTTTCAATAACACTCTTACAATCAATATATTACAGCAGTAAAAATGTTCTGCTTTACTGAAATCTACTAAATTATATCTATAATAATCAATTTGTTATGAAGAAATGAGCGAACCTAGGGTAATTATCATCAACATACATAGAATTCGGTTAACCGGATATATTCAGACTAGTACCTTGCACGCTAAATAACTGGGGAAATATGTGGATGCAAAAATTATTGAGAACAAGACGAAGAAATTCAGTTGTCGACAATTTGTGCCACAGATTTTCCTCATTATTTAGCGTGTAGGGTACTAGCTATCGCTAAAAATGTGAACATCAAGTTATAGTAAATACGATATGAACCTATTTAAGTATTTATTTCGCAAAAATAAAGTTCCAGGAATTTTTTGTGATGCTAAATCTACTAGTGCAATACAAGCTTTCAATCTACAGAATCACCGTCTATATTCCAATCAGGATGAAGCGGAAATACTTTGGATGCGGAAGGGATTTAATGAGGCTATGTCAACGCTTAAGCCACATCAATTAATCAACCATTTTCCAAATGAATCAGCGCTGATTAATAAAGGTTATCTTACACAAGAATTAGCAGCATACGAGGAACAATCTCTGAGTAACACGGTTTCTTTACATGATTTTTATCCAGAAACATTTTGTTTATTTGAGCCAAAAAGTAGAAAACGTTTTTTTGATCAGTTGCCTGCCACAGATAGTCGCGACAATATTTGGATATTTAAGCCAGGAAATAATTCTCGTGGTCGTGGAATTAAAATTATGTGGCGAACAAGTCAATTGCGCAAAAAATATGAGCTGTTGGGTGATCGCCATATAAGGGATAAAAATAAGCAAGCAATTATCCAGCGTTACATTAAAAACCCGTTGCTTTTAGAGGGAAAGAAATCAGAAATTCGTGTGTATTGGTTGTTGGCAAGTCTAGACCCATTAATGGTGTTGCTTTTTGATGAAGGAACCGTACGTTTAAATTCTCTGCCTTATAAACTGGATGATTTCGATAACCAGCTTATTCATGTGACGAACGTTTTTCAGCAACACAAACACCCTGATTATGATCCTAATATAGTTCTGAAATGGTCTTTCTCACGATTAGATAGTTATTTGAGCAATGAGCTAAAAATAGCAAATAAAGACTTCACTAAACTGATTTTAATTGAAAAACTAAAAAAATATTTAGCCTTTGTGGTGAAATCTGGTAGGCAGAGTTTTTTTAAACATTATCCAGTTCAGGGAGATTGTTTTGGTTTATACGGTGCAGATGTGATACTTGATGAAAATCTTAATCCTTTTATTAGTGAAATTCAGATAGGTCCTGGCCTGAGCTTTAGTGATCCGATTAAAAGAAATATTATTCCACCGATGCTAGGAGAAGCTGCAAATATTATGTTTGAAATTCGTGCCTGTCGTGCGGCAGGTAAACGTTTAACCTCACTAAAAAGTAGGAATCGATATCAGTGGGTTATCAATGAAGCCGAAGTCTAAGTATAGATTATGAGTTTAAATACTGATTTATCTTCAAGTACAAGCCTCAGGGCGTTATTAGATTCCCCAAATTTAGAATTTTTAATGGAAGCGCATAGTGGTCTTAGCGCAAAAATTGTTGAAGAGGCCGGTTTTCAAGGTATTTGGGCGAGCGGACTGTCAATCTCGGCCGAGCTTGGTCTGCGCGATTGCAACGAAGCAAGTTGGACCCAAGCACTTGAAATTGTTGAATATATGTGTGACGCAACGACACTACCAATTTTGTTTGATGGCGATTCTGGCTATGGTGATTTCAACAATGTACGACGTTTGGTCCGAAAACTTGAGCAACGAGGAGTTGCTGGTGTTTGTATCGAAGATAAAGTATTTCCTAAACGAAACTCGTTTCTTGATTGTCATCAGAAGTTAAGCGATGCGATTGAATTTACGGGAAAAATAAGAGCCGCTAAAGATACACAGTCAAGCGCTGATTTCTGTGTTATTGCCCGCTTAGAAGGTTTTATTGCGGGCGCAAGTTTGGCGGAAGTACAACGACGTGCACACTTATATGCTAATGCTGGAGCGGATGCTTTGCTAGTGCATAGCAAACAATCCAAGCCAGATGAAATCTTAGCTTTCACCTCAGAATGGGATCAACCTACACCATTGATAATTGTTCCCACCACTTATAGTAATACGCCGAATCAAGTATTTGAGGATGCAGGCATAAGTATTGCGATCTGGGCCAACCACACTCTAAGAAGCTCAATTAAAGCTATGCAAGATACCTGTCGTCAAGTTTTTGAAGATAGAACTGTGGCTAATCTTGGTGACAAAATTGTTCCCATCAAAGAAGTATTTCGTTTGCAGTGTGTTGATGAATTATCGGAAGCAGAGAAACAGTATCTGCCCCAACCTGAACATACAAACATAGGATGTGCTGGCGTAAGTAGGCGCGCTCATCAGAAATTTATTCCATAAATGGTTTTAACCAGTATATGTTCATTGAGAGTCATGAAAAACATGATTGATGAGCATCCTTTTGTTGACACATCCACATACATCTATGATTGAATCAACAGCATTTCTTGGACCCATGCGTTCGCTTGGGTATACATTCTATTCAGGGGTTCCCTGTTCACTTTTGCAACCATTGATTAATTCGGTTATTTGTCACCAGGATTCAGCTTATATTGCTGCAGCAAGTGAAGGAGAAGCTATCGGCATTACGTTCGGGGCTTTTCTTGCCGGGAGAAAAACAGTAACCATGTGCCAAAATTCAGGCCTTGGAAATATGGCAAATCCGCTCACATCGCTAAATGCAACCTTCAAAATCCCTACCTTGCTGATAACTACTTGGCGAGGAGAACCAGGGCAACAAGATGAGCCGCAGCATGAATTAATGGGTCAGATAACGCATAAATTGCTGGATACTTTAAAAATTCATTGGCTTCCATTTCCAGAAAGCACGACAGAAGTTATGGCGGTAATTGAAGAAGCAGACACTTACATGCAAACACGTCAGTCTCCTTTTGCTTTGGTACTTAGGGAAGGCACACTTACATCAAGCTTGTTTTCAGAATATCCTAGCCACACTTTGCCGACTACCAAAAGCTACCAACAAATATTAGCTTTCAATCAACCTCAGGTGCGCCTGACACGTACACAAGCAATCAAGCAAATCCTTGATATTTGTGTGGAAACAGATGTAGTTATTGCAACAACAGGTAAAACTGGGCGTGAACTTTTTACCTTGCAAGACCGGCCCGGAAATTTATATGTTGTCGGCGGGATGGGGACAGCATCTGCAATAGGGTTAGGGATTGCTCTTTCAAATCCTAAGCAACGGGTGATTGTTTTGGATGGTGACGGTGCTGCGCTGATGAAGCTGGGAACATTGGCAACAATTGGCCATTATCAGCCCAAGAATCTGTTACATATTATATTAGATAACGAAACTCATGATTCTACCGGGGGACAACTAACAGCTTCTTCAAGCGTTAGTTTTGCCAAAGTAGCAACTGCAGTGAACTACAAAAATGCTTATGCGGCAGAAAATTTACAAGACATCAAGGCATGCCTAACAGATTCAATAGAACAAGATGGGCCAACCATGTTGCATTTTAAAATTCGTCCTGGTTCCCCTAAGATATTAGGGCGACCAAGCGTGAAGCCTCCAGAGGTTAAAGCCAGACTTACTGATTTCTTAGCGACGAATGCCTCCACACACTCATAACATGCCACAACCAACCAGAAAACTACTTTTTACACCTGGGCCACTTAATACCAGCGAGACTGTACGTAAAGCGATGCTAACTGACATCGGTTCACGTGAAATTGAATTTATTCAGATTGTTCGCAACATTAGAAACAAACTGTTAAAACTTGCAGACCTAAAAACCTGTGGTCCCTACGTAGCGGTTCCTATGCAAGGTAGTGGCACCTTTGCCATTGAGGCTGTTATAGGCACTTTAATTCAAAACGATGGGAAATTATTGGTTTTGATAAATGGCGCTTATGGTCATCGTATGGTCGATATTGCGACACGCTTAAAGGTGCCGGTTGACTATCTTGTATTTGCAGATACAGAACCTATTTGCCTGAATATACTGGAAGATTATCTATGTAAGAACCAAGAAATAACGCAAGTAGCGGTTGTACATTGTGAAACCACAACAGGAATTGTTAATCCTATTGCCGAGATAGGTTCAATTGTGGCGAATGCAGGTAAACAATTTATCGTAGATGCCATGAGTAGCTTTGGTGGGATAGCAATTGACTTTGAAGCTTGTCAAATTGATTGTTTAATTTCCTCAGCTAATAAATGTTTGGAAGGTGTGCCAGGATTAAGCTTTGTTATTGTTAAGAATTATTGGTTGAAATCAGCATCAGGTCAAGCTCGTAGTTTAAGCCTTGATCTTCATGCACAGTGGCAAGCATTGGAGAAAAACGGTCAATTCAGATTTACGCCACCTACACATGTGGTTTTAGCATTGGATGCCGCATTGGATGCTCTTGAGCGTGAAGGCGGAGTTATTGCTCGTAATTATCGTTATAAAGAAAACCAGCAAACTTTGTTGTCAGGGATGCATCGCATGGGGTTTGAGTCTGTAATTACACCATCACTACAAAGCCCGATTATCACAGCCTTTTATTGTTTAAAAAACTCAAAATTTAAATTTGCACAGTTTTGTGAGTTGCTCGCCAACCGCAGTATGTACATTTACCCAGGAAAAATTTCTAGTGTGAATAGTTTCCGAATTGGAACAATTGGTGACTTGCGGAAACAGGATGTAGAAGATTTATTGATGGCTATCGAAAGCTGTTTAAATATTATGGAAATTTAATTTCATTATAACTGATTGGAAATAAACCCATAAAGATACCACTTAAGAATTAATCTACAGACTCAAAGATTAAAAACCAAAACAATATTACAATTATTCTTCCAGCACCCCAATAATACACTCCAGACCATCAATTCATTGATTGCCTAATTGTTATAAATAAGCAATCATACCTAGATCCTACAAGTGATCGTACATGTGAGGTAACTTGTAGGGTCTAGGTTTTACTTGAAAGAAAGACTTTAGTCCCAGATGACAGAAAAATGGCACAATACTCTACGGTTATTACGCGCCACCAGTTAACCACGCCAAATTGCTAAAATTTACTTTATTCACTTAAATCCACTAGATAACCACAAGAAATAAGATTTCACGACACATAACACACTGATTTAAATGTACTAAGAATTTGCATTTTTGAATAAAATCATTGAAAAACTAAACTGACAAAGGTATTATCACAATATACTATTTATATAATACTGAATTCTTTAGGTATATTCTGGCGAAAGCATTAAGTCTACAATCAAAATAAAAACCACATAATTTACTGATTTAAATACACTAAAAATATTTTAGCTGAGACCGTCAAAAAACCAAGTTGACAAAGGCATTTAAATAGAGTAATCAATAAACCTACTCGATTGACTTGGATGCTAGGATTAAAGCTGCAAATACAAAAATAATCTTTTATCATCTGCATATAAAATACTTCAATACTACAACAACTTACTCCAATAACAAGGTGGCATTATGAAAGCAAGTAATGTACAAAATGGTGTCGCTGCGGTCGAATTTGCCATTATTTTACCATTCTTTTTATTTTTAACTTTTGGCATCATAGAGTTTAGCTTAATCCTATACGACAAGGCAGTAATAACCAACGCCAGTAGAGAAGCTGCAAGGTCGGCAATAGCATTTAAAGTACCAAAGTTAAATGCTGGCGAGATTATCGCAATAGCCGAAGAGCGGTCCAACTTACTGATTTCTTCGGATGACAAAACAGTACGAGTAACTATTGTCCCTGCTACTGTATCTAATCCAGTAATATCAGGAACTGCCGTATCGGTTACCGTTGAATATGACTACAATTTTTTTGTACTCGGCGGCTTGTTGTCATTAGCTTCAGGAGGGGCGATTGGAGACCCACTTACTATATCAGCTACAACTATAATGAATAATGAATAATGAATAATTTTTTGGGATAAAGATCATGCATAATCAAAGTGACACCCACAATAAGGATCATCGTGTAAATTTAATGAACAGCAGCTCTTCATTTAATTCGCAACGCGGCACATTAATTATAATGGCAGCACTCTCACTCGTCACTATACTTTCTTTTGGAGCATTAGCTGTTGATATTGGCTATGCTTATGTAGCTCGCAATGAAATTCAGAATACTGCAGATACGGCAGCGTTAAATGGCGCACGTTTTTTGTATCCATTTATCGGAAAAGAGCCAGACTGGGTTAAGGCAGAAATAGAAGCGAATGCCGTCATTAGTTCGAATAAAGTTGCCAACTTATCGCTGACAACTGGCAATATAGAGACTGGGTATTGGAATATAACTGGCTCGACAATAGGTCTTCGTGGAACAGCCATTGGAGACAACGACCTGGCAGCAGTGAAAGTAACTCTTGATACTCAGAGCAATAATAGCCCCGTAACTACATTTTTCGCCAAAATTTTTGGCGTTGATAGCATAGATGTAAGTGCCACAGCCGTTGCAGTGGTTGCAGCTCCTATTAGCACACCAAAAGGTTTGTTTCCTATTGTGATTAACCAATGCATGTTTGATCAATTCTATAATGACGATGGATCGCTCAAGTCTATAAACCCGTCAAGTAATGAGAGTACTGTTTTTAAACTTGCCTCAAATATTCATAATACTGGTTGCCCAGCAAGTCAATGGACATCTATGAAAACAGGAAACAAAGATGTTCCAACAGTGCGGCAACTCATTGATATTGCCACTGGTAAAAAAGACTGCACGGAGTCAAACAAGATTGACTGCCCTCTTCCAGAAATAAGTATCGGTACTGAGGTATGGATCCAGCCTGGCACTAAGGCGACTCTGTATGATTATGTGAATGACTGTAGCGCTGCTGGTGATAAATCATGTGAGTACGTACTAACTCCCGTCGTTTGCTCTGACATAAATGTCGACACAGGTGTGTGTAATGACATCGACCTACCTGACCCTTCTGTTCTCAACAACAGCTGGATTCCTATTACTAACTTTGCTTGCTTACATATTCTTTGTGCAGTTGGAGGTAATAATCCCGACTGTACTGTTGATGACAATAGTGGAAACAGTGGCAATAGAGGAAACAGTGGCGGAGGCAAGGGAAATAATGACCATTTCTTTATTAAAGCACAAATGGTTCCTATGACTGAGGCTGGTATACACCCAAATTGTAAAATTAATGGAACAGGAGGAGGGGCTCCTAGTAACGGCGTAGTATTACCGCCTAAATTAGCTAACTACTCTGGAAACACCTACTAACTAAATTAGATAGATCGACAAAAATATTCTAACAAAACCACCATACTTGCAAGTTGGTGTAACACGTAGAAATAAATTATTTTATGAAGCTTGCGCACTGACAAATAAGGATGCTGATTTATAAATAAGGAACGTGCATGAAATAACTTGAGCAACTAGCACAGGATTTATGCTCATATTCAAAGCATGTAAACAGGCGCATAGCACGGCTATGTGACTGTTTACATAATGCAGAAGATGGGCATAAAGACAAAGCTAGATGCTCAAGTTATTTCATGCACGTTCCTAAGTTAAGTACGTAAAAAATTATTTATAACATATGTGATTTTGCCAATGTGTAAGTCCTATTTTATTAGACAATTCTTAGGTTATACTGATATTTTACGGTAACCACTTGTTTATACAACACTCGTGGAAATACAAAACCATATAAATCCATGATATATCAACAGAGCCTAAATAATTGCTCATAAACTATCAGCAACAGCACATAACCCAAGAGGAACAAAAACAATGTTAAATAAAAAAGTAATTGATGAGATCGGTAATAAGGTTAGTGAAATACTAGAACATAGCCCGGCAAAAGATGTAGAAAAAAATCTCAAGGTATTATTAACCGGTGCTTTTACACGACTAGATTTAGTATCACGTCAAGAATTTGACGTACAAGAGCAAGTGCTAATGAGAACCAGAGAAAAGTTAATTAAAATAGAAACAAGAGTTGGCGCATTAGAAAAACAACTAGGATTAGCCACTTCTGACGTCGATGAAAAAAAACAACCTGATCAAACTGAATGAATTAACAAAAAGTCGCTTATTTAAAAAAATTATCAACGTATTGTAGACGTTACGAAACAAAACTGCTGCCCACCGACACGCTGCAAATTATCTTATGTCACTTGCCGTTCTATATAGTCGTGCACTCTCAGGTATGGAAGCGCCGCTGGTTACTGTGGAAGTACATATTGCTAATGGCTTACCCAGCTTCACTATTGTTGGATTACCAGAAACAGAGGTTAAGGAAAGCAAAGACCGTGTTCGGGCAGCACTACAAAACGCTCAATTCAAAATTCCAGCACAACGTATCACTATCAATCTAGCACCAGCCGACCTTCCCAAAGCCAGCGGTCGTTTTGATCTACCTATCGCATTAGGTATTCTTGCCGCTAGCGGACAAATTCCAACAGATAAGCTTAATCAATATGAATGGGCTGGAGAACTTGCTTTAACAGGTGATCTACGCCCAATCCACGGTGCATTAGCCATGACTTATGGTACTGCACGTTCAGGACGACAATTTGTATTACCACAACAGAATGCCGCAGAAGCCGCCTTGGTTAAAAAAGCAAAGATTTTTCCAGCACAGTCTCTGTTACAAATATGCGCGCACTTAACTGGAATCAAACCACTACAGCGTCATACCAACACCTTAGAAGACAGCCCCCAAACAACATCCAATTATCCTGATTTAAGCGAAGTAAAAGGCCAGACACACGCTAAGCGGGCATTAGAAATTGCAGCTGCTGGTGGCCACAGCGTATTAATGGTCGGCCCACCAGGCACCGGAAAAACCATGTTGGCAGCACGTTTCCCTGGCATATTACCCGCCATGACCGAACAAGAAGCACTAGAATCTGCGGCAATACAGTCACTCAGTAGCGGCAATTTTAATATTGCCAATTGGAAACAACGCCCTTACCGTTCACCTCATCACACAGCTTCCGGCGTAGCATTAGTTGGTGGTGGCAGCAATCCTCGCCCTGGTGAAGTTTCACTGGCAATGCATGGCGTATTATTTCTTGATGAACTACCAGAGTTTGGTCGTCGTGTATTGGAAGTGTTACGTGAACCACTTGAATCTGGCTACATTACTATATCTAGAGCAGCACGCCAGGCAGAATTTCCTGCTAAATTCCAGTTAATTACTGCCATGAACCCTTGCCCTTGCGGTTATCTTGGACACTACAATGGTAAATGCCACTGCACACCTGACCAAATCGCACGTTATCGAGGAAAAATTTCTGGACCACTACTTGATCGTATTGATATTCAAATTGAAATACCGGCAATACCTCAAGACGATCTTATGCGCCCAGTTACCGATTCAGAACAAAGTAATTTAATACGAAAAAGAACCGAATCAGCCCGTAACAAGCAGCTAGCACGTCAAGAAAAAACTAATAGTGCTTTATCAGCAAAAGAAACAGATACTTTCTGCCAATTGGATACAGCAGGAAAAGATTTACTTAAACACGCATTCACCCGACTAAATTTTTCCGCACGATCCTATCATCGCGTACTACGAGTTGCCCGTACCATCGCAGATTTATCTAATCTAGATGAGATCAAAAAAAATCATATTGCAGAAGCGATTCAATATCGCCGACTAGATAAAAATTAGCACCTAGATCCTGCAAGTGACCGCGCATATAATGTGTAACAAATTGTTTCATAGAGTTAATTTTATTATGAATGAAATACTTATTGATATTCCCAAAGAATAAAGTTTGCTATATGGAACATATCTGTTGTGCAGTATATATGCGATCACTTGCAGGATCTAGGAGCCTGTCGGACTTATGATTTCGAAGCGAAAATTTGGAGAATCGAGGCTAAATTCTCACCGGTTTGAGGCGAATATTGGGTATATTTAACAAAAACTGGGGAGGATTTGGGCCGGCTTCTCCGAATTTGCAGCC
>JAJFJL010000245.1 GCA_021774055.1 Nitrosomonas sp.
GTTCCCAATAATTGCGTTGCCATAATTTTTTATTAAATCGTGGCAATATATTCTGTTTTATCATTTTTATATATTCGATTGTCATAAATCTTTTAAATGTTTGAATAAAGCAAGGCAACCCAAATTTATTAACCTCGGTAGGGGCAGATTCCATATCTGTCCCTGATTCTGATTCCGTAACAGGGGCGGAAATGGATTCAACAGAGACAGGGGCAGATATGGAATCTGCCCCTACGATTTCTATGATGCCGTGGAAATTATTGGGCATTACGATGTCTTCATGTAAATTTGTGTTGTTATGTTGGTTTGGAAGGTCTAACCATATTCGGTTTATCATTTTCCCTGCAATATTTAATACCATTTCATCATTAACAATTTCACCAAACAGACATTTATAATTTTGAGTACAAATGGTCACAAAATACAAACCTGCTTGCGCATAATCATAATTCTTCAAACGGATTGATTTTCTATGATGTATTTTAGGATCATATTTCATTTTAACAATTTATAACTCGTACCAACATTTACATTCATTCGTAGGGGCAGATTCCATATCTACCCCCCTAGGTTTAAATTCCATACCTGCCCCCAGATTCAGGTTCTATATTTGCCTATAGTTTAAATTACATAACAGTAGGAGGGCGGAAATGGATTCCGCTCCTACTCTTCTTCGGCGGCAACAATTTCTTCCAGTTGATTAAGACGTGCTTCAACGCTAGATACTTGGTAAAAGTTACCATTGTTATTACGCAAGGCAATTCTTAATTGTTTTATCGCTTCTGGAAATTGACCCTTACGGATATAAACTTCAGCTTGCGCGTGGTGTTGTAACATAGTTTCTCCTAATGCGGCATAACTTTGTGCTTGTAACTGATGTAGATGAACGTCGTCATAAGTATATTTTAACTGTTGAATGATAAAATCAAGTGCTTGATCAGCTTGATTATTCTGGAGGAGGGCGGTTATATAACCGTGAACTAATGCACGATGTTGAGGATAAACATTTGATGCTGTAAGATAAATATTTAATGCCTCGGTCATTTGATTTGCGGCCAGTTTAACTTTTGCTGCCAACGTTTCAACCATCGCACCAGCTAACATATGTTCATGTTTAACCTGGATAGTTGTTCCTAATTTATGGTCGATTACCGGAATATCGGCGGCATTTGTTGGTAGCATATCGTATAGCTTAGTTAGCATTTTATCAGCCTGCGTAAATTTCTTATCACGTAATAAGGCGGTAATATAACCATATGTCTCGACAGCCTGATTCTGGTAACGTTTATCACGCAAGCGTGCTTCAAATTGCTTAACCGCATCCCGTGGCTTTCCTTGCATCGCCCGTAATTTAGCACGTACCAATTGAAATTCAATACTATCTGGTACTTGCCGGTAGCTCATTTCATGCGTGCGATTCTGAATATCTGCGATACGCTCATAAGTAATTGGATGTGTGCGCAGATAGGAGGGCGCACCATTTTCATAAAAACGTCCAGCTTGCTGTAGTCGCTCAAAAAATGCTGCCATCCCCTGTGGATCAAAACCGGCACTTAGTAAGATATTTAAACCAATACGATCGGCTTCTTTCTCATGTTGGCGTGTAAAGTCTAGTTGTGATTGGATAGCATGAGCTTGCGTTGCAACCAAAACAGCTTGCCCAGCCTGTGGATTTGAACGAGCCGCAATAATCGCTAAGGCCAAAGCCGCAAGAGAAGTCACCATGCCATATTTTTGCCCAGAAATCATCCGTGCAAGATGTTTCTGCGTTACATGTGCAATTTCATGCGCCATCACACCAGCCAACTCAGATTCACTTTGTGCCGCAATAATCAACCCACTGTTAAAGCCCATAAAGCCACCAGGCAAGGCAAACGCATTAATAGATGAATCCTGTAAGGCAAAAAATTCAAAAGATTGATCAGGGTGGGCTTCACGTGAATTAGCAATTAAGCGAAATCCCAGGCTATTAAGATAGCTATCTATCTCAGGATCATCTAAATAAGAAGGGTCTGCGCGTATTTGCCGCATAATTCGCAAACCAATCTGTCGCTCTTGATGGGGTGAAATGGTTGCTTGTGATACATCACCAAGATCAGGTAATGCATGTGCAAAAATATGGGGTGGGAACAGCAGTGCTAGAATAAGAATTAGATAACTTAATTTCATGGCATTTCGAACATTATTTATGGGTCAAGTTCCACCTAGATCTTGTGTATTTATCGGCTACTAACTTAAAATGGCACAAGACTTGTATTCAAGTAGTTAAGAAACATACTCCTCCTCATTCCTGCGTGTCTTTAGCAGGAATCTACACATTGTATTGTTCTGGATTCCTGCTAAAGATACGCAGGAATGACGGTAGATATAGTGGGAGTTGAAGGGTGCCGTATTTTGTCCCGTTTTAAGTTGGCAGCCTATTTATCGTTCCAATGCTCCTGCGTTGGAACGCATACTTCATGTTAATTGACAGTTAATATTTCATAAATTACAGAATAATTAACAATAGAATTATAATGTTAGAATTGAATTAAAACTTACTCAGGTATGTGTTCCCACGCAGGAGCATGGGAACAATTCCAAATATACATGTTAGTGTGAGTTTTATTTGTTATTTAGATTTCGGTATGTATTCCCACGCAATAGCGTGATATACATGCAGAACCCTAAATAATTCGGTGTAATGCCCTACGGTTATTACACCCTACGTATTATGCCAACTTCTGCTTCAAAATAGCATTAACTTGTGCCGGATTAGCTTTACCCCTACTAGCCTTCATAACTTGCCCTACCAACGAATTAAAAGCTTTTTGTTTGCCACCACGATAATCGGCTACTTGTTGTGCATTAGCGGACAATACTTCATCGACTAGCTTTTCAAGTTCACCACTATCTGACATCTGTTTTAAGCCTTTGGCTGCAATGATAGCGTCAGCATCACCCGCATGTTCACCGCTCCACATGCTGTTAAACACGTCTTTAGCAGCTTTTCCTGAGATGGTGCTATCGTTGATACGTGATAACAATGCGGCCAATTGAGTTGGATTAATTGGGCAAGCGGTAATTTCTATGCCTTCTTTGTTTAGTCGTCCACTAACTTCACCCATCACCCAATTGGCACAGAGTTTAGCCTGTGTTGGTAGCTGCTTAACCACAGCTTCAAAATAATCAGCCAATTCTCGACTTGAGGTTAATGTCTCAGCATCGTAAGATGAAAGATCAAACGTAGCCACATAACGATCACGCCTAGCTTCTGGAAGTTCCGGTAGAGTCGCTTTAAGATTATTAATCCATTCGTCAGAAATTTCTAATGGCAATAAATCCGGATCTGGAAAATAACGATAATCATGTGCCTCTTCTTTGCTACGCATGGTTCGTGTTTCGTTTTTGTCCGCATCATAGAGCCGTGTTTCTTGACGAATGCTGCCACCATCTTCAATAATTTCAATTTGTCTTCTAGCTTCATACTCAATTGCTTTTTCCATAAAACGAAAAGAATTTAAATTTTTGATTTCACAGCGGGTACCTAATTTTTCTGTTCCTTTATGTCGCACAGACACATTGGCATCACAACGAAAAGAACCTTCTTGCATATTGCCATCGCAGATACCGATCCAACGTACTAGTGAATGTAGTTTTTTGGCATAAGCAACTGCCTCCGCACTACTACGCATATCAGGTTCTGAAACAATTTCTAATAGTGGCGTACCAGCGCGGTTAAGATCAATACCACTCATCCCATGGAAATCTTTATGTAATGATTTGCCGGCATCTTCCTCTAAATGAGCACGAGTAAGATTGACTATTTTTTCAGTTTCACCAACTTGAATCTTAAGCGAACCACCGTCGACTACTGGCAGCTCAAACTGGCTAATTTGATAACCTTTAGGTAAATCTGGATAGAAATAGTTTTTACGTGCAAAAATAGAAGGTGAATTGATTTTTCCACCAACGGCAACCCCTAGTTTTATCGCGCGCTCTACCGCACCTTTGTTTAATACTGGCAACACGCCAGGTAATGCCAGATCAACTGCACAGGCTTGAGAGTTAGGTGTGGCACCATAAGCAGTCGAGGCGCCAGAAAATATTTTTGATTGTGTTGAAAGTTGTGCGTGTACTTCAAGACCGATGACTATTTCCCATTGCATAGATAGATTCCTTCAATCAAACTGTGGCGAACGCAGGTGCCAGTCTGTTTCCAATTGATATTGATGCGCTACATTTAACATTTTTGCTTCCGTAAAATAATTACCAATCACATGTAATCCGATTGGCCTATTTTTATCACCAAAGCCAATTGGAATAGACATACCTGGTAAACCAGCTAAACTTGCGGCGCTGGTATAAATATCAGACAGATACATTTGAATTGGATCGCTATTTTTTTCTCCTAAATCAAAGGCAACAGTTGGTGTAGTTGGCCCCATGATAATGTCACATTGCTTATAAGCATCAATAAAATCCTGCGCGATTAAACGGCGTATTTTTTGCGCTTTAATATAATAAGCATCATAGTAACCATGTGACAGAACATAAGTCCCAATCAATATGCGACGTTTGACTTCAGCACCAAATCCTTGCGCACGACTTTTTCGATACATGTCGTCAAGATCATTATAGGATTTAGCACGATAACCATAACGTACCCCGTCAAAACGAGATAAATTACTGGAGGCCTCAGCTGGTGCCAATACATAGTAGACAGGAATAGAAAGATGCGCATTAGGTAACGATACCTCTACTGTTTTAGCTCCTAATTGACGATATTTTTCCAACGCAGCTTCTGTGGCAACAGCAACATCATCGCTCATCCCATCGGCAAAATATTCTTTCGGCAAACCAATACGTAACCCTGTAAGTGGTTTAGCTAAATCATGTTGATAATCTTCTGTTTCACGCTGCAAACTAGTTGAATCACGGCCATCAAAACCAACCATCACGTTTAACATTAGCGCTAGATCTTCAGCAGATTTTGCCATTGGTCCGCCTTGGTCAAGGCTTGAAGCGAAAGCAATCATGCCGTAGCGCGAGACCAGGCCATAGGTAGGTTTAATACCTGAAATGCCACATAAAGCCGCTGGTTGACGAATAGAGCCGCCGGTGTCGGTGCCGGTTGCAGCCGGTGCCATACGTGCCGCCACGGCACAGGCCGAACCACCAGAACTACCACCCGGAACAGCGGCTACGTCCCAAGGATTTCTAACTGGGCCATAGAACGAAGTCTCATTACTTGACCCCATGGCAAATTCATCCATATTGGTTTTACCAATATTAACTGCGCCAACTTGGTTAAAACGTTCAATAACGCCGGCATCATATGGGGAAACAAAGTTTGATAACATTTTAGAACCACAGGTTGTCAACAACCCTTTAGTACAAAAAATATCTTTTTGTGCAATTGGAATTCCGGTTAATGGTTGAGCTTGCCCGGCAGCGATTTTTTTATCGGCTGCTTTTGCTTGGGCTAGGCTCATGGCTTCATCTACAGTGATAAAAGCGTTGTAACTTGGGTTCAGCTTCTGCAGTTGCTTAAGAAATATTTCCGTTAATTCAACACTGGAGATTTTCTTTTCACTAAGCTGTGTAGAAAGCTGTTTAAGACTAGCATTAAACATAATATTTATTGATCAGATACGATAAAAAATGAATTAGATTTAGGGACGTGCATGGAATAAATTAGGCAACTAGCGCAGGATTTATGTTCATATTCAAGGCGTGTAAACAGGCGCATAGCACGGCTATGTAACTGTTTACATAACGCAGAAGATGGGCTTAAATACAAAGCTAGGTACCTAATTTATTTCATGCACGTTCCTTAGGGACAAGAAAATAATCATTTGTCCAATTTAGGCGAAGTCATTTTACTCTGATTTGAGGCGGTCCGTAGGGCGCATAGTTATTCTATGTAACCGGAGGACCAACGAAAGACCAGAGTAAAAGGCAAGCATAAATGGATAAGGTATTACCTAGATCCTTAGGTTTTATTCAATAACTTTTGGTACAAGATAGAGACCTTCTTCCACTTGCGGTGCAATCGATTGAAATAATTCACGTTGATCTGATTCGTTCACAATGTCATCACGTAAACGCTGACTGACATCTTGCGCATGCGACATCGGCTCGACACCAGTAGTATCAACCTCCTGCATTTGTTCAATTAGATTAAAAATACCAGATAACTGTGTCAATGCAGCACTTGCTTCATTTTCATTTGTTTCAATGTAGGCAAGCTCTGCAACACGTTTTACACTATTAAGAGATAGAGTCATTAGAAACAGGAGACCTTATGTTCAAAGAAGTATTAGGGTATCATGCCCGGTTTAATCAGCGCATTCTTTTTTGACTTAGATCCTGCGAGTAATCGTGCACATTATATGCACGATTACTCGCAGGATCTAAGTTTAATGCATTTTTTGTCCTGTACACGCAATATTATGACCAACACAAACATGAACGGGTTTTGTAAATATGTTTAATTTCAATATCTTAGGTAGTTATTTCTCAACCGATATGGCTATTGATTTGGGAACAGCCAACACTCTTATCTATGTTCACAATCAAGGTATTGTCTTAAATGAACCATCGGTTGTTGCCATCCGTGAAGACACAGGTTCAAATAGCAAAAAAATGATTCAGCAAGTTGGTTTAGCTGCCAAACAAATGTTAGGCCGAACACCTGGCAACATAACTGCTATTCGACCAATGAAAGATGGTGTGATTGCCGACTTCACTGTGACGGAACAAATGTTAAAAATGTTTATCCGCCGAGTCAATCCGCCACGTTTATTTTCAGCTAATCCACGAATCGTGATTTGTGTTCCATATGGCTCCACTCAAGTAGAACGTCGTGCTATTCGTGAAGCTGCTTATGGTGCTGGCGCACGTAAAGTAGAATTAATTGAAGAGCCAATGGCTGCAGCTATTGGAGCTGATTTGCCGGTAGAATCTCCAACTGGATCAATGGTTGTCGATATTGGCGGTGGTACCACAGAAGTTGGTGTTATTTCACTAGGTGGTATCGTCTATTCAAATTCAGTACGTGTCGGTGGCGATAAATTTGATGAAGCGATTATTAATTATATTCGTCGCAATTACGGCATGCTGATTGGAGAAGTAACTGCTGAGTTTATCAAAGAGAACATTGGCTCTGCTTTTCCAGGGTCGGAAGTTCGTGAAATAGAAGTCAAAGGACGTAACTTAGCAGAAGGTATACCGCGAAGTTTTACTATTTCTAGCAATGAGATTCTAGAAGCATTAACTGAACCTCTGAATAACATTGTTAGCGCGGTTAAAACAGCACTTGAACACACACCGCCAGAACTTGGTGCAGATATTGCGGAAAAAGGAATGGTTATCACTGGTGGCGGGGCGTTATTACGTGATATTGACCGTCTAATCATGGAAGAAACCGGACTATCAGTAATTATTGCAGAAGATCCTTTAAGCTGTGTTGTACGTGGCGCAGGCATCGCATTAGAAAACATGGATCATTCAATTGGAATATTTGCCCATGATTAGGTACGAGGCAATAATACTTTATCCATTTAGACTTGCCCTTTTACTCTGATTTTTC
>JAJFJL010000246.1 GCA_021774055.1 Nitrosomonas sp.
TAAATATCTTGGTGCGACAAATGATCAGCTGGACGAGGATGAGCAGGCATTTGAGCGCTGGTTTGGGGCGGATGCGATGACTGATCGTCATACACGTAAGTATTCTCAAGCAGAGCGCGAGATTGCCCTTTATTTGCAACAATTGGGCCAGTTAATTGCTATCGTGTTGAATCAAGAAGGTAAAATTATCGGTTATGATATTTTATGGAAGCAACTGAGTTTGGAATCTACTATTAAGCCATTATTGGCTTATGACGGAGATAATCGTGTCAAAATTTCTGCATTTCAATGCTTATCAAAAGCATTAAGAGTATTACCAGAGGAGTTGCAGTATGAAGTTGTTGACGTGGCAACAACTCAATACATCTATCGTTCAGCATTAGAATCAAGGCAACCGACTTGGATTCAATGTGAGGCGTTAACCTTATTACAAAGCCTTTCAATTGAATCTTTCGGCAAGGTCCTTGAAAAACGGCTATCTAACCCTCTGGCAGGGGATGATTTGTTCGTTCGTAGGCGTGCAGTTAGTTTGTTGGGAAATAAGTTAACGGTGTGGCCAATACTTGCACAACAGTTTCCAAATATTGCCAAAGATCCTAGCCCTTTTGTGCGTCAGGAATTTGCGAGTGCTTTACGTAACGCTAATCGTGAAGATCAATTGAATTGGTTTCGCCATTTAGTTATATCTGATGAAAGTCCACAAGTTCGTGCGGCTACGTTACTGGAATTTATTAATCATTTAGATCAAGCTGATTTGCTATTCTTATTATTGGAAATAATAATTGATGTTTTGAATAAAGAACAAGAGCCATTTGTTTTACGTGTTGCTTTAAAGGTGGTTTGTGATGGGCAAGAAAAACTAGCATTAGGTGTTGCATTAAAATGGCAGCAGAAATTACAGCCATCTATTGCTAAATTACATACTAGTGCTAGCAGTCTTTCTGTAAGGCGCTGGGCTGCTCAGGCGCGGGAAAAATTGTGGCTAAAATCATTGCCAGAAGCTTCTGTGTTAGCAGAGTTATTGCAACAACAGTTGCAAGAAATACCACCTGGGGAAAACTGTCGATTACCTAAATCTGTTAATGCTGTAGATGAATATCTACTAGGAAGAGTATTGTCTGTACTTGGCCAGCATGATTTTGGTTATGACGTGTCATATGGTTTATTTGGTGTGCGTAATGTTACCCGTGGCCATAAGTTTGGGTTCCGTTTGTGGCGTTTTTTATATGAATTACGTCACTCTGCACCAGATAAACGCCAAGCTTTCCAGCATACTATTGGTAGATTATTTGTCGGAGAATTACGGGTGCCTTCTACTATTCTGTCAGAATTATCTGAAACAAAAGTCCCTGGTGAACCATTATATATTTCTAGTGAAAGTGGTTGGCGCCCTTATTTACCATTAGTCGATGAAGTTGTTTCTAGTATTACCTTAGGACGCGGAAAGACAGTGCGTCTTTTTACCAGCGAAGGGGTTACCGAACTTACCCCGCCATCATCAGTTATTCACCGTATAAAAGCTTGGATTATATTGGTGATTAAGTTTTCGCAATTTGCACATTTACGTAATTGGCAAGAAACCAGTAAATCAGATCCCTCAAATTATATTCAGGCTCTTAACAATATAGGATTTAAAGTAACCTTTGTCGCTCATAAAAATGATGCTGAAATGTTTTCTGAAGATCCTGCAGTACGTCGTTTTTTTCCTACCGTTGGTTTAATTTAATGCTTACAACAGATTTATGGCAGAAAATACAGGATTATTTCTTCTCAGCGTATGAAAATTCTTTATTTGAGCTTGCCATTTTTATTGCTATCGCTATTTTATTTTTTTCTGTTAAACATTTATATTCAAATTATAAAATAAATAAAATTCGTCGTGCATTGCCTCTAGTAGCCGGTGGTTGGGGGACTCGTGGAAAATCTGGTACGGAACGGATTAAAGCCGCAATGTTTAATGCTATGGGTTACAGTGTTGTTTCAAAAACAACCGGTTGTGAGGCAATGTTCTTATATGCTGTGCCGTATGGAAAGATGCGTGAGATGTTTTTGTTTCGCCCTTATGATAAAGCTACTATTTGGGAACAATATAATGTCATGCAACATGCGGCAGATCTTAAGGCTGATGTTTTTTTATGGGAGTGTATGGCATTGACTCCCTCTTATGTGAAAATTTTACAACAGCACTGGGTGCGTGATGATATCTCTACAATTACCAACACTTATCCTGACCATGAGGACTTGCAAGGACCAGCAGGCATAAATATTCCTGGGGTGATGACAAACTTTATCCCTCAGTCTGGAATATTGTTGACCACAGAAGAACAAATGCGGCCAATTTTATCTTATGCCGCAAAGCAAAAAAACACACGCATTAGCGGACTTGGCTGGCTGGAATCTGGATTGCTTACTCCTGATATATTGCAACGATTTCCTTATGAAGAACACCCAGATAATATTGCTTTAGTGTTGCAATTGGCAAAAGAACTAGGTGTTGAACAAGATTTTGCTTTGAAAGAAATGGCAGACCGGGTAGTTGCTGATTTGGGGGTGCTTAAAACTTTTCCTGTTGCACATTTAAAAACACGTAAGCTGCAGTTTACTAATGGAATGTCAGCTAACGAGCGCTTTGGGTGTTTGAGTAATTGGAAAAGAATGGGTTTTGATCAACATGACGAAGAAAAAGAACCTGGCGTTTGGATTAGTGCTATTGTTAATAATCGTGCAGACCGAATTGCGCGTTCACGTGTATTTGCATCTATTTTAGTAACAGATATTAGTGCTGATAAGTATTTTTTAATCGGTTCTAATTTGCCTGGATTACTCGGTTATATTGATGAAGCTTGGAAAGAATTTTCTAAAACATTAACCTTATGGCCAAAAAACAATAAGGTTGATAATTGTGAATCTGAACAAATATTGCAGCAACTTGCACAGCATTATCATATTGCTTTTAAAGCAGAATTGGTTATCGCACGACTACAAGCTATGCTCGCAGGACAACCTGTTGTAGCTAGTGAAGAAATAGCTGTAATTTGTGAGGTATGGGAAACTTCAGAACTGCTCCGTGAAAAATTAGTTTCTGCAGGTATTGAATCAGAACTTGACTCTATTATGTTGCATCATGAACGCAACAAGCAAGAAATGGATTCTTATCACGAATTTCTTAATAAATTGCAGCATAATGGCAATGATAAAGAATTAAATGAATGTTTTAAGAAGCTGCTTTATAAATGGTTTGTTGATAAAATTGTAGTTATTGATGATTATTTTTCAACTGGAGATGCGCTTATTCAGAAAATCAATAATGCCACGCCACCGGGATATCTAAATCGAATAATGGGTCTGCAGAATATTAAAGGAACTGGTCTAGATTTTGTCTATCGCTGGCAAGCCTGGGATGTCTGCCATTTGGCTTGTTCACAGTTACATTCAAAGGACCAGACTGTTATTGCGCAAAACTTACGGGTTTTAACAATGTTCAAAGAATATGGCTTGTTATGTGAAGAATATGTACGTGAAACAATCGAGGTTGTCAAGCACAGCCCTCATATTCAACGCGAAAGTTTTCAGGCTGAATTGATTCTGATTTTATCTAACCTTGATCTTGCGCTGGTTAAGGTTAATGAGCATATTAACACGACACGTAGGACTGGAGGAATTGGTGCTAAATTTTTTGAGTTACTAGAGGCTTTTCTTGATGCAGGGGATGCAGTGAAGAGGCGTAAGACAGCGGATAAGATATATAAAGATTTAGTTGCCGAACGAATTAGTCTTGGTAAGGCGGTTATTGAATTGCAGGGGCTAAATAAACGCCAAAAAGGTGGCTGGCTGACGGCATCTTTCTTTAGAAATAAAGCTGATTAGTTGTGCACCTATTACCTCGCACCCCCCTGTGTAAAATACAAGCAGTAGAAAAAGCACTTAATCGTAGTAAAACGACGACTCTAGAGAAGAAGCGGCAGAATCATTGGGAGTTAGTTGTTCAATGCTACAGAAATGAATTAACCAATCAAGAAACCAAGAATTTGAATCTTCTTCAAATAATAATTTAATAAACTCAACTAATGTGACGGCTACCAGTTTAGAACGGGACAAAACATGGCATCCTTAAGTGAATGGCGACAAAGTGCTTACAATGTACGGTAACTAAAAAAGCATATACGTGCGGCACAAATGAAAAACAGGGGTGGAGGAAAAACCGAACAACAATAAAAAAAACCACAAGAAACAAAAATAGAAGCTTATCAACTGGTAATAGATACTGCACAAGAATTTTTGGAAAAAGCACGTTTAAGCTTAAAAGACCTACAAGAATTAGAAACATTAACATCAAATCAGAAGTTAATTTTACTTGAAATACAGGGGCATATAGTTGATGATGATCGGCAAATAGATCAAGCAACACGCCGTGCTATTGGAGTAAAAACCATTCCACACAGTGAAAAAGTATTTTCTATATTTGAACCGCATACTGAGTGGGTTGTGAAAGGAAAAGCCGGTGTTCCAATGGAACTGGGACTAAAAGTTTGTATTGTGGAAGATCAACATCAGTTTTTGCTGCATCATCAAGTAATAGAATATCAATAAGTATTCCA
>JAJFJL010000247.1 GCA_021774055.1 Nitrosomonas sp.
ATAGTTACTTTTAATTTTGTCCAGAGTTCTTCCGTAAATATTTTTCGTGGCATAACATGCTAGTTTCTGATATAAAATTAAATATTACAGGAGTTTTATATTGAAACTCAAGGAGATAATGTAAAACGGCAACAGCCCCTACTAAATGGTCAATTTACTTCCTAAATTATAAATGTCAGGTGTAAATTTCATGCTTCTAAAAAGTAAACTAAAAACTAAAAACTAATGCGCTGATTTGTAATTGTATTTTAATTCGATAGCCCTGTACGGTAGGGCAGATAAGCTGGCGCTATGCATAGTGTCAAGAACAGTGGTGGTGCGTGACACTATCGCTTATGCACCATACCGAGCTTATTCAAGTATTATTTTCCAAGTGTTTGGTAAAAACCACCGTCTTTAGACGGTGACTTTGATTTTAATGTTTTGACTCATGCGCGTTTATGACGGCGCGAGAATGATGACTTTAGTCATCAGCACCGAAAATGCGCTAACCCATCTACTTTAGTAGGTGGTAGTTTGGTTTTAACCTTTAAATTACGTTATAACTGTACTTTCAGTAGATTAAGTCTGGAAATAACAACAATTCATGCCAATATCTAACAATCTACTACCAGTTATGTCACTTTTACGGATTGGAGAACGAAATATGCAACAATTATTATGTCCGAGTTGCCATCATTCCATTGATGCTAAAAATATAAATGTAGCTGCCAACATAGCTAAGTGCACTGACCGCAATACAATATTCAAGATCAGTGAATTGATAGTTGACATCAAATTTCCGGAGAACCCTGAGCCTCCGGCTGGAAGCAAGATAATGTTTAACAAGGAAAATGACAATCGTTATTCTTTCTTGCTATCAAACTAGGGTCTTGTGGGAAGGGAGATATATACGTTATTTTTTGCAGTAGTATGGATTTGCATGGTCGCCTTCGGGACTTGGCAAGTACTTCAAAGTAATTTGCTTGTTGCTATTGTACTTTTAAGCCCATTTTGGTTTTTAGGAATCGTTATGTGGAAGGGGTTGCTGATTAGAATTACCGAAACTCAAGTTATCGTAATGGGGCCTGATAAACTGTCTATCACCAAGAATAGTGTAGTGTCTTCAGAACACCTAACAATACCCTATTCCGAAATGAGATCGATTAATATTGAATCCATCGTTATGTCTGAAAACCCAATGGTCATAGCAAGATATAGGAACCATCGTAAAGAAATGTTTGGTGGGTCGATAAGTGTACCATTACCTACAATATCCCATGGTACGAAAAAGACATATTTTGCCGAGAATGCTTCCAGAGTTGATATGGAATGGCTTGTCAAAGCATTAAAAGCTTTTGTTTTTAAGAAGGTATCGATAAGAGTCTAGCACGGCAGGGCAAGTCAATGAACCACCGGGTGAATCCGGTGGCTTGAATTTGGCACTGTAAGTGCCGTTCAGGCTAAGAAGTTTTAGGGACACAACACTTAATTAATTTCCAATTAGGTATTGTGTCCCCAGAATTCCAAACAAATAAATACAATAACAAAAGGAGCAACCCCCAGGGCAATCGCATTCAGGGCAATCGCATTAAAAATTTATTATGATTTAAATTCAAATGGTTGAAACGTTTCGCAAGAAAAGTTTTAGTTGTGTAACATGCTGTATATTAATACATTATCTGTTGTAATGCGATTACCCTGAGGGTAGCGCCACCTTTGACCTCACAAAAAAGAAAATAAAGGGAAATGTGCCTAAGAGAAATGTGTCAGTCATTGTATGGAGCATACATTTACAAACTACAATGACTGACACCTTTTTTGCATGCAATCATGTACTATTATCTTTCCAATTATTATTACTGCGCCATTAACTTAACTGTAATGACGTAGCGATCAGACCGGGTATAATACCAGAGAGTTTGAGTTTATTTTTTCTGAGATAACTATGTATAAAACGAAGCTTTTTCTTAATCTAAGCATTAGCATTATTGTTATGGGGCTAATTATGCTACCCCAAGCTGCATTTTCTTACAAAGAACATGGAACGCCGGCACATTCAGCGGCAAGTGTCAGTCAATTTGAGAAAATTGATACAACCGTAGGAACGGGAGAAGAAGTCATTGTTGGTAAAACAGTGAATGTTCATTATACCGGCTGGATGTTTGATGAGAATGCCCCTGATAATAAGGGCGAAAAGTTTGATAGTTCACGCGACCGCGACAATCATTTTTCTTTCTTACTGGGTTCGGGCAGTGTCATTAAAGGTTGGGATCAAGGCGTACTTGGTATGAAAATAGGCGGTCATCGTACATTAATTATTCCACCTTCAATGGCTTATGGCGCACAAGGCGCAGGTAATATCATTCCACCAAATTCCACTCTGATTTTTGACATTGAATTAACAGGCTTTCAAAGCGGACCGAATTATTAGGTCCAATAAAGGAATAACGAAAAAACCGCTGAACAAATCATCATCCTTGCGAAGATGTGGGGCAGGAACTCAGGTTATTGATTTTTCTGGGTTTCAACTTTCGCAAAAACAACACAATTGATTAAACCGGCGGTTCTCTTAACAAAACACCCCTAATTAGCTGTATAACCTGAAAGGATATAGCCATGACGTCGACCACCGAACAGCATCGTTTTATTACGCGTAAACGTCTAAAAATCAGTCTCGGCGTTATAGTAACAGTCATTGCTTTATTTGGTTTGCCTGGTTTACTTAGCTATTTCTGGCTACCGGGTTATGCAAAATCTCAACTTGAAATACATTTGTCCGAAACACTGAAGCGCCCGGTTACAGTGCAATCAATTGATGTTAAGCCTTACACACTGGAATTAACCGTAAGCGGATTCCATATCAGTGAGAAAGCTTCAAGTCCTGATGCCGACGAAACCCTTTTTTCTTTCGACAAACTTTACATCGATCTTAGTTTTAATTCTATTGTTCAACGCGCACCAATCATCAGCGCTATCACCTTGACGAAACCAACTATTCGCTTGGTTCGTGAAACTGAAAACCAGTTTAACATTTCGGATTTAATAGAGGAATTTACAGAACCATCTGAAGATGATGAAGTCGATGATAAGGGCACAACCTTATTCTCTGTTAGCAATATTGTCATTGAAGGCGGTCACTTTGAACTGGTTGATCAGTTTATGCAAAGTCATCAGTTAATTGCTGAAATTAACCTCGGCATCCCTTTTGTTGCCAACCTCGAAAGTGCACAGCAAGCATGGATTGAGCCGCATTTCAGTGCCCAGGTTAATGGCGCGCCACTTTCTCTCGATGGCCACGTGCGTCCCTTTGCCGATAAACGGGAAGCAATGCTTGAGCTTAAACTGGCTGATATTGACCTAATAAATATCGCGAAATACATCCCTTTTCCTATTGGAATAGACCTGCTTTCTGGCAAGTTTAACAGTGACTTAGAACTTATTTTTTCACAAACAACAGATGAATCTCAGGAAATTTCTTTAGCAGGCTCAGTGACTTTGCAACAATTTCAAATAGATAATAGCACCGTGGCAGAGCCCTACCATGCCACATTGGATAATCTCCACGTTGCCGTCAATTTAACTAACCAAGAACCATTAAAACTTGCTTTGGTGCTAGACAATATCGCATTAACGCGTAAAGGTGAATCTGACCCCGTATTATCGCTACCAACATTAACGGTTGATAACATAGTGGTTGATGTAGATCAACAGCAAATCGTTTTAGGTGAAATCACTCTTGACGGTTTTAACACGGCCATCCAACGAGAGAAAAGTGGTGACCTCGATTTAATGCGGCTTTTTGCACCGCCCCCTCATGAAATCCTAATTCCAATACCAGGCTACAAACCCTCTGATGAAGAACGTACTCAAGCTATGGCTAACGTCAGCTCAGAAGAAATAACAGTTGATTCTGTACCAGAGGAGGGTTCTGACGAACAAATAGCAACTAGCGAAGAATCATGGGTAACACAAATCAACCATCTTAAGCTCACTGATGCAGCACTACGCTTTGAAGATGCCACACTCACGAACGTAGCGCCAATGGTGATTAATTCGCTGAACCTAACGCTAGACAATATTGATTTAAGTGGCGCCATACCGCTAGATCTCGCATTACAAGCCACGGTCAACAATCATGGCAGCATTGATACTGAAGGTTCATTGGCATGGGCGCCTTTAGCGACAGATTTAAACATTGATCTCAAAGCCGTTGATCTTGTGTCATTACAAGGCTGGGCGGGCGATCAACTCAATGTATTACTAACCAAGGGTGACATTTCTTTCAAAGGTAATGTCAAAGCTGACGGTGAGCCCTTAAAAGTTGCTGTTAATGGTCTAGGGCAGTTATCGAACTTTAATATATTCGATCAAGCTGACGCCGTTGATTTATTGCGCTGGAAACAATTGGATATCAATGGAATTAACATCGTCAGCGAACCACTGCGTGTTGATATTAGTTCGATAAAGCTCGACAATTTCTTTGCCCGTGTAATGATCTCACCAGAGGGTGATATTAATCTTAGCAAAATCGTTCGCCAAGACGAAAATGTAACTCCGTCTGAAAGCACACCTGAAAACGCAGCTGAGAGTTCATCAACGAATAAGCCAATGCCAATAAATATTGGCAAGGTAATTTTAAGGCAAGGCAAGGTTGATTTTAATGACCAGTTTATTAAACCTAACTATCATACAAACTTAACCGGACTAGCCGGACAAATTGGGCCGCTCAACCCTAACAAATCAGGCAAGATTGGCATTCGTGGCGCAATAGATAAATCAGCACCACTGGAAATTAAAGGGAATATAGACCCATTCAGCACTGAACTCCTGCTCGACATTGTCGCTAAAGTAACCGATATTGACCTGCCGCCCTTTAGTCCTTATTCAGGAAAGTACTTTGGGCGCGCGATTGAAAAAGGAAAACTATCTGTCGACATTCGTTACCACATTGAAGATGGTGCGTTAAACGCTGAAAACAATATTTTCCTTGATCAACTGACACTCGGTGAGGACATAGACAGCCCTGATGCCATTTCGGCACCGCTCGGCCTTGCCATTACACTGCTAAAAAATCGGCACGGCGAAATTGACATTCACTTACCTATTGAAGGTTCACTCAACGATCCTCAATTCAGCATGAGCGGCATTATTTTTGACGCTTTAATCAATCTAATTACCAGAGCAGTTACTGCGCCTTTCTCATTACTCGGCTCGGCGTTAGGTGGTGGTGGCGAAGAATTGTCTGCCATTAATTTCAATCCAGGTTTCTCGAAAATCGAGAAAAAAGCAGATAAAAGCCTCCAGACATTAGCCGAAGTACTCACTGACCGCCCAACACTGAAACTTGAAATTACCGGTTACACCGATCCTACCGATGATTACGAAGGACTAAAACTTGCTATCCTTGAACGTAAAGTGAAAACACAAAAACTTAAAAAAGCGACAAAGAAAGGTGAAGCTGTCGGTTCTCTCGATGACATTGAATTAACCCCAAAAAAATATTCCGAATACCTTGAACTTGCCTACGAGGAAGAAGAATTTGAAAAGCCAACAAATATGATTGGCCTTACAAAAAGCCTACCCGATGAAGAAATGGAACAACTGATACTGGCGCATATTGAAGTTGATGAAAATGATTTATTGGAACTTGCTGAACAACGCGCCTTCGCCGCACAAAGTTGGTTAATTAGCCAAGGCGGCATTGCCGGTGATAGAGTATTTATTGTTAGAGCAAATTCTGACGAAGAAGAGGATGGTGCAGAACCCAGTAGCCAAGCCAGATTTTCACTTAAGTGATTTGTATAAGCTCAAATCTGATTGACGCCGTGCCGAACTAATCTCAGATATAACCTGGTAGTCTGTTTTCGGCCAGAAGCAGACATTCAACACCAATAAAAAACGACTATTAAGCCGTCTTTCGTAAATCAACATTGAATTAATTCTTATGATTTCTTACGTATAGAAAATCCGATCAAACCGACAAGACCAAAACAGAATAACCATACTGCAACACGCTTGCCCGGACGTTCACAGGCAACAAAGGACTTAGCAAGAGGTAATTTAGGGTTATATCTAAAAAAATATGACAAAATTTTAACTATGCTACAATTCTACATATGAGATATAACGAAAAAATTGCTGCGCAGGTTGCTGCATACTTCATCTATCGTGAAGGTGGTTTACTGAATACTATGAAGCTTATCAAGCTTATGTATTTAGCTGAACGTGAATCACTTCAACAATTTGGTGAACCTATGATGGGGGATAATTTGGTATCAATGCCACATGGCCCCGTTATGTCTATAACACTGGATCATATAAATGGATTTATACCTTCTGATGATAATGGTTGGGATAACTGGATTAGTGATAAAGCAGATCATTTTGTTTCTTTAAAAACTGATGGCGATCCAACTAATAATCTACTTGAATTAAGTGACTCTGATTTTGATGTTCTAAATATTGTTTTAGATAAATTTGGTAGCATGGATCAATACCAACTCAGGGACTATACCCATAATCATTGTGGTGAATGGGAAGACCCAGATGGGTCAGTTTCAACAATTCCTTATAACCGCCTATTAAAAAACGTTGGTTATACACCTGATGCGGCTATTGAAATTAATAAACGCATAGAAGATCAGCGCTCCCTTAATGATATATTAAGTTACACAGGTTAACTCTTGGCTGATTGGGAAGGCATTGAGGGTGGTACACTTTTAGCTCCTTCAGGCCCTACAGACCATCTATTTATTATCTTAATTAAATCATCTGATTTTGAAGGCTATGGTGCTAATCGCTGCATAATAGCCAATATTTCAAGCATCAAAGAAAACGTACCCCACGATGAAACATGTAAGTACCCACGTAAAATTAATTTAACTAAAAAAATGGCATAATAAACAATTATTTTCTGCTATAAGCCTCAAGATCTAGTGATTTACATAAAACAATTAACCGCTGAAGAAATTACAACATTAAATGAGATGCATATAAA
>JAJFJL010000248.1 GCA_021774055.1 Nitrosomonas sp.
ATCATCATGACCATGATAACAACCTTCAAATTTAATAATACTACTTCTGCCAGTGTAACCGCGGGCTAAACGAATCGCACTCATACCAGCTTCAGTGCCAGAACTAACCAGCCTAACTTGCTCAATTGAAGGTATTAATTCACAAACTAGCTTAGCTATATCTAATTCTGCTTCAGTAGGTGCACCAAATGTTAAACCATTTTCTGCGACTGTTTGCACGGCTTTGATTACTTCAGGATGTGCATGACCAAGAATAAGTGGTCCCCAAGAGCCAACATAATCAATATAAGTTTTATCATCAACATCCCAAACATAAGCACCCTGCCCTCGTTTAAAAAATATAGGACTACCGCCCACCGATTTAAAAGCACGAACCGGTGAGTTAACACCGCCAGGAATATATTGTTGTGAAAGTTCAAATAATTGTTGATTGCGTGATGTCATTAATAAATGCTCTTAAAAGTTGTAAAAAATATAATACCTAGATTCTGCAAGTAATCGTACATATTATATGCACGATTACTTGCAGAATCTAGGTAATAACTCACCGTTTATTCATTTTTAAATAAGGTTCGAAGAATTGAGTGAAATATCCACGATTGCAGTTTATTTAGGTGGAAAATATCGCTCAAATTATTCGAATGCCATAATCTTTGATAATATTTCATGGCCTCATGAAAGATTGAAAAACCATTAGGGTTGTAACTAGTTAATTTATAAAGACCTAAGAATTTTATTTTCTTCTAAAGAAATAAGCGAACGGTGAGTAATAAAACTAAGGTGGTTATTCAGGAACGTTCCTTACCTGTACCTATAATTTAGGTTGCTAATTTAACAGCTTCAACCATTTATTCAATAGGAAGCAAAGATAAAAATGATTCTTTTTTTAAATGTGCGATAACTATTACTGTTTAATTTTGAATAAATATTAGAGCATCTTGCAGGATCTAGGTTACATTCTTAGTTACGATTCATTGGAGATATTAAATTCAATCAAGTGCCGTAAGTGTAACAACAATAACACTATTTATTTTTTTATGGTCAATTCCAACCTTAATCATAGAGCGTAATCCTGCGATACTGTTCATCAGATAAATTGCCAGTATATCTGGATCTTTATATTCACAAATAACACCTTCTGCTTGTCCTCTTTTTATCGCTAACCAGAATACTTCCATTAAACGCAGTGTTGCATTAGCTACTAATTTGGAAACTTCAGGATTACGTCCAGCAAACTCAGTGGTAGTATTCATAATAGAGTATCCATAAGAAGTGTTTGTAACATATGATTCTTTTGCCATTTCACGTAAAAAAGTTTCAATAAATATACGTCCTGTAGGAGCTTGTTCTAATTCAACTTTCATTTGTGCTACTTGCTGGTTACGAAAGCGCTCAATACACTGTTCAAACAATTTATGCTTACTACCAAAAGCATAGTAAAAACTACTTTTTGAAATTCCTGTGGCATTAAGTAGGTCTTTTAGAGAAGCGGCTTCAAACCCTTTGCTCCAAAATAAAATCATCGCTGCTTCAAGTGCCTTTTCCAAATCATATTCACGTGGTCTACCTGATTTTTTCATGTATGCTCCTTAGCGGTCTAATCTACACTAAGGAACGTGCATGAAACAAATTAGGCAACTTACTTTGTATTTTGTTATGCAAACAGTTGCGTAGCCGTGCTATGCACCTGTTTACACGTCTTTAATATAAACATAAATCCTGCGCTAGTTGCCTAATTTATTCCATGCGCGTTCCTAAGCCATTAAATATGGCTTTGTTCTTCTCTTTTGTCGATAAACCATATTATTCCGTACATACTTTTTTAGCGTAAAAAACTGGTATTAAAAGCGCTATATATAGTGTATAAAACACACCTTGAAAAGTTAATTAAAGATTTTTAACTAACTGTTACCACAAGATAAAACTTGTTGTGAACTTTGTCTGTATTATTTGTTATTTAGTCTAAAAAAACGCTTGATTCTATTTATATAGCGCTTATAATCCGCAGTTTTTTACGGTTCTTATATTTATGAATAAGCTATAGGAGGTCATCATGAAAAGCAAAGTAACTAATTATTCCTTAATCAATTTATCTAATATCCATATTCCTGTTACGTAGCAATCCTTTAGGTAAAACCTATATGCTTATACACTCCACTGTGTTTCCTAAGAAAATAGAAACGGAAACTATATTTGATACTCATGATGAAGTTTGTTTAGATCTAGATCATGTTAGGAACATATTGAAAAAAGGCTATAACAAGCCATTTTTATTAATTGATAGTAAAATTATTCGTAATAAAATACGTCGCTTTAAAGCTGCTATGCCGCATGTTAAACCGCATTACGCAGCCAAAGCAAACCCTGATCAGCGTGTATTAAAAACTTTGATTGAAGAAGGCTCTGGCTTTGAAATTGCCACAATTGCTGAACTTGATATGTTATTAAATCTTGGTGTAGCTGCGGATGATATTTATTATAGTAATCCAATTAAATCGCGGGCTTATTTAGAGTATGCAGTAGCCAAGGGTGTAGAGTGGTATGTGCTTGATAGTATTGAAGAGTTACGTAAGATTGTAAGCATTGCACCAAGCGCAAAGATGTATCTTCGGATAGATACACCAAACATTGGTAGTGATTGGCCATTAGTTGGAAAATTTGGTGCTCATCTTGCCGATATTAATCAAATCATCCAAGAGGCAGCTAAACTAAAGGCTGATCTTGCCGGGGTTACTTTTCATGTTGGCTCTCAGTGTCGCAACCCACAAAATTGGCGTGTTGGAATTGAACGTGCTAAAAAAGTTTTTGCTGATATGCGTCGTGTTGGGTTAAATCCACGTTTACTAAATATTGGTGGCGGCTATCCTGTGCGCTATACTAAACCAATTCCTTCGATTGAAGTTATTGCTGATGTGGTGAACGCAGCTATTACTGATTTACCAGCAGAAATACATATTATGGCAGAGCCTGGGCGTTACCTGGTCTCAGACGCAGCTTGTTTTGTTTGTCGTGTTGTCGGCACTGCAACACGGAATGGAAAGCGTTGGATGTATTTAGATGCTGGGATGTTTGGTGGCATGATAGAAATGACTGAAGGTTTGCCATATGAAATACTTAGTGATCGTAAAGGTAGCTGCATCCCTTGGTCAATTGCTGGACCAACCTGTGATTCTGTAGATATTTTAATGCACAATAAAATGTTACCTAATGATATCCAAGCTGATGATTTTATTTATATTCCAAATTCTGGCGCCTATACGACAGCTTATGCTAGTAATTTTAATGGCTTCCCACTGCCGGATACTATGGTGATTTAATACCTAGATCCTACAAGTAATAATACATATTTTGCACATATGCATGATTACTTGCAGGATCCAGGTAATAAATAAATTGTTCAGAGTAAAACCTAAATCATTATTTATTTTTCATTCTATTTTTCAGATCAGCAAAAGGATTAAAGGTGGCACTATCTTCTGAGTTATTGCTTTCAGTACGTCCCATTGAGTCTTTAATCTTAGCATGCTCATTTTCATGACAATATGTGCATAATAATTCCCAATTACTGCCATCAGGAGGATTATCATCATGATCACTATTCTTATGATGTACTTCTAACAACTGCAGTGTACTGTGACCAAAGGTACGTGCACATCTACCACAAACCCAAGGAAACAATTTAAGCGCTTGCTCTCTATAGCCTTTGGCACGTGTAGCTGAATTTTTTTGTGCTTCACGTAATACTTTATCTAATTTGCTCGGATCTTTTGCCACAAGAATCTCCATTTGGCATTTAGTAAATTGACTCATCCACCAGCGGTAGCACGAAGCATAACCGCCCTCACCTTCATTTCTCTGGATTTAATGCTGCTAATCGCCATATTAATTGTTGTACAGCATCAGCTTGCATGTTCTCAAAAAGCAATTTTTCTTCAGCTTGCTTTGCTAAAATTTGAGTGTTTAAGAAAGGTAGAATACGTGTTAAAACAATATGGTTATCGGGGCTAATCTCTAGTCCTTGGTTATCAACCAGCCGAGTTGTTAGGCGATAAACTAATTCAAATTCACGCACCCGTCCACCGCCAGATAATGACAAAATACGACGCTCATTATCTGACCTAATAACTTGTAATATCGCGTCGGCTTGCTCCAACTTGTGAACTACAAGAGTGGTTGTGCCAGCACCAATGGCACGTTCTAAGTCTGAGCCAATAGATTGTCCTAATGGCGCAGAGATATAGATCGATTCAAAAGGTAAGCTGGAAATTTGTCCACGTAGTTTAAAACCACAGGCAGTCATGGCCAGCAATAACATCAGCATGACTATCAATCTAGTTGAAGATATTTTCATAGTATTTATTAGAATCTAGATCCTGCAAGATCTAGGTAGAATTAATAAAAATTATACAATACTGGAAGCTGTTTCTTAGCCAAATAAATCTTTAAGACTAAGGCCCCACCTACTAAATGCCTTGTTACACCACAATATTCACCAACCTACCAGGTACCACAATAACTTTTTTTACAGTTTTACCATCAATATATTTTTGTATTGTTTCGTTATTCAACGCCAACTGTTCAATGGTTTCTTTGTCGGTATCTTTAGTCACTTGTATCTGTCCACGTAATTTTCCATTAACTTGCAGCATTAGATTTACTTCATTTTGTACCAGTGCAGAAGGATCAGCTTGTGGCCAAGATTGATCAGAAAGTATTGTTCCTGGTTTTAATTCTTGCCAAAGTGCATGACAAATATGCGGCACAATCGGTGACAGTAGTAATACAATATTTTCTAGTGTTTCTTGTATTAACTGTCGACTGGCTTGGTCTGATCCTTTTATTTTTGCCAAGCCATTCATTAGTTCCATAACTGCTGCGATGGCGGTATTAAAAGTATGTCTGCGTTCTAAGTCATCGCTTACTTTGGTAATAGTTTGGTGTAATTGCAGGCGTAAGGTTTTAAGTTCTGCGGAAAACTTGCTATACGGCGCATCATCAAGTGCTACCACACCTTGTTGTACATGGCTATAAACTTGTTTCCACAATCGTTTTAGAAAACGAAAAGCACCATCAACGCCGGTGTCCGCCCACTCTAATGTTTGTGTTGGAGGACTAGCAAACATCATAAACAAACGTGCGGTATCAGCACCATATTGTTCAACTAGTTGTTGTGGATCAACGCCATTGTTTTTAGACTTTGACATAGTGCCAATGCCATCAGATTCAACCGCTTGCTGGTCGGCATGTAGTATGGCTGCACAACGTTTGCCTTGCTCATCATATTGAATATCAACATCAATCGGATTAAAGTAACTAATGCGCCCATTATCAGCTTTACGATAAAAAATCTCATTTAGCACCATACCTTGGGTTAACAAGTTAGTAAATGGCTCATCAAACTTCAATAAACCAAGATCACGCATAGCTTTACTCCAAAAACGTGAGTACAACAGGTGCAAAATGGCATGCTCTATGCCACCAATATATTGATCAACTGGCAACCAGTAATTGACTCTTTCATCAGTCATTTTTGTTCCCTGATCAACACAAGCATAACGTAGGTAATACCAAGAAGAATCGACAAAAGTATCCATGGTGTCTGATTCTCGGCGTGCTGGTTTGCCACACTTAGGGCAACTACATTCATAGAATGAAGCTGTTTTTGCCAATGGATTGCCTGATCCATCTGGCACTAAATTTTCTGGTAATTTAACAGGCAGTTGATCATCTGGTACTGGTACCACACCACAACTGTCACAATGGATCAGTGGGATTGGACAACCCCAATAACGTTGTCGTGAAATACCCCAATCACGTAAACGATATTGCACTCGTTTTTCACCTAATTGTTTTTTCTGGAGCGCGGTTGCAATAGCATCAACAGCCTCTTGAAATTCTAAACCAGAAAATTCGCCAGAATCAAAGGTTACACCATGTTCAGTAAATGCCTGTTCAAGTGGCAAGTCTGAATCATCATCTTTAGCTTTAATTACCGCTTTAATGGGTAGAGAATATTGTGTGGCAAATTCAAAATCACGGTCATCATGTGCAGGTACTGCCATGACAGCACCTTCGCCATAACCCATTAATACATAATTAGCGATCCATATTGGTAATTTTGTTCCGGTGAGTGGATGAATTACAAATAAACCAGTATCCATACCTTTCTTTTCTTGTACTGCAAGGTCTGCTTCTTTAGTTGCACCAAGCTTGCACTCTTGAATGAAAGCATCTAATTCAGGATTATTTTTTGCAGCATGCAAAGCAATCGGGTGCTCTGCCGCAACCGCAACATAAGTTGCTC
>JAJFJL010000249.1 GCA_021774055.1 Nitrosomonas sp.
TGCCTTTAGCAGGAATACATACCAGGTCCACCCTGGATTTCTGCTAGAAACATGCAGGAATGACGAGGGGGGATGTAACAAGTTTTGTCCCGTCTTAAGTTGGTAGCCAGGAATACCAATAAGTATTCCATGCAGAATAAATTCACTCTATGAAACAATTTATTACACACTATGAATAGGTCTCTAAGCCACAGATGATTTGTTTTAACAAAGTTTTTGATATTTTTTAAATGCGGATCGTTCTGAAATTTGAGTTAGCCAGGTTTGGATATTTTTATAAGCAGTGAGATCAAATTTAATTTCTGAACACACCGCTGCAATTGAAGCCACATTGAGGTCAGCTAAAGTAAAGTTATCACCGACAAGATAGTTTTTACCTTCTAATGCATCGTTTAACACCTTAAGAAGTCCTGGAATTTTAGCTGTGGCTTTTTCTATAACCTGGTTGTCTCTTCTTTCTTTAGGGACAAAAACTAATTGGATAAATGAGTTGATAATGGGTGGTTGAAGTTCGGCTATACCCCAGAAGCTCCATTGGTGGACAAGACCACGTTGTTTATTGTCAGTGCCAAGTAATTCAGGTTTGTAGGTTTCAGCAAGATAAAAGTTAATGGCAATGGATTCCCAAATCACAAAATCGCCATCGGTGAGAGTCGGGGCTTTGCCATTGGGATTGATTTTTAAATATTCTGGTGACTTATGTTCTTTTTCCTTGAAATTAAGAGGCTTATAATGATACTTCTCGCCTATTTCTTCTAAACACCAAAAACATCTTCCTGAGCTAGATCTGGGTGAGCCATAAATATTAAGCATAATTGTTTACCTTTATTTTGTTTTAAATACCGGAGCATCCTTAAAGCCTAGCCGGCCTACAGCAGGCAGTTTAATGGCGGGTCTTAAAATGTCCACTCCAAAGCTAAGACCCAATATATTTAGTTCTATGCCTTCAGCAAGGCCTAGTGTAATCCCTAGAAGTCCAAAAACTGAAACTTGAACACCAGTGCCGGATTCAGACATGGCGTATAGATTACCATCACCAATCCAGTCTTTACCCACAGCATTGGGTGGAAGTTCCACTTGAAGTTCGTTCACGTTGCGAATGATATGTGAGACAAATGAGTTGCTGTTGGGACCAGGGTACATTCTGTAAAAATTTGCATATTTATATGACTGAATGGCAGCTTTAACTTGGGGGATTGCAGCTTCAGCTTTTTTACCACGAATATCTGTGATCAATTCTGGAGTACTGCCGTACCATTTTCTGTCGGGAATATCCTTTTTACCTGAGACGGCTTCGCCCCCATTGCGGGCTTGCCAACCGATAACATGATAGACATCATATTCTTTGGTGCCCTTTTCTTTAAAGGCCACCCACGAGTGGACAGCTAAGTACTTGTGCCAGTTAAAAGTTCTGGCCACATAGACATGAACAATAGCTTCTTCGGTTTCGGAGGGAAGTGGTGCAATATTGGCGCTGCTGCGATCAGCAGTTCGCCAGTCAGAATGAGTGCAGCCGACGAGAAATAAGGAAAGAACCAGAATTAAAAGTCTATTCATGTAGGTAACCCATTGTTGAAAGAAGGATTGCTGGGTTAACTTTCACAAGGTGTCAAATTGTTGCGGTGGGTTTTCATTGTTTGGTATGAGCGTTACCTTTACCAATGAAGGTCGCTGAGATGGAAAAACTGAAAAAAGTTGTTTTGGGTAAGTCAGACATTTATGTAAATATGGATTTTAATGATGTGGTTTGGTAAAGCGATAGATTGGCACACCAATAAGCCCAGTTTATTTTTGCTTCCTAAGTGGTTCCAGTATAGATGAAAGCCCGTTATGATCAATCTCCTGCATTAATGCCAAAAGATTTCCAATCTCGCCCGAAGGAAATCCATTACGAGCAAACCAGTTAAGGTAATTTCCTGGTAAATCAGCAATCAAACGACCTTTGTATTTACCGTAGGGCATGACTCGGGTGACTAACAACTGCAAGTCTTTTGCATTCATATGGCTATCTTGATTGGTCAGTAACTCCCCCTTACAATAGAAGTTAAATTGGTGTGTGCGGTCAATTATGGAGTTCATCATAGCATTGCTGCGTAAATGTAATTGGTGACCGGTAGCCCAATATTTTTTTGCTTATACTAGCGGTTATTGATGTGCCCTAAATCTTCTAAATTGCATACTACCACACCTTAAATCTACGACGATGTGCCAGTTCGTTCCTAAGAACGATCAGAAGAAAAAACAGGAAAAGGTAAATTAGGCGGAGAGACGTTTGAAGCATGGAAGGTAGTGGGTTGACTGAATTCCCCGGAGAACCCCCAATGCCGATCCCCCAAACAAAAAGCGCCTAGTCCATGACAGACTAAGTGATGGTTTTTTCTGGTAAGCCGTGTGAGGATCGAACTCACGACCAACGGATTAAAAGAACCCCGCACCCATAAAATTATAGCTTACATCTTTAAGAAAGCTAAGAAATACTTTTCTGTGCATCACATTGACTGAAACAAACGGGAATGGACTGCATGAATCCTTCCAAGTTAATATACTCCAGAAGGGCGTATGTTTTAGAATGCACCCTTCCATTGCTCTGTATCGATGAACCAGCGTTCTTCAAAAATCTTATCACCACTAAACTTAAACAGAACAGTTAATTGGGAATTTGAAACCTTCTCTGACTTCCACTCAACAATTGAGATAACTTCATTGTCACCTTCAACCTGACGCAACCCAGTGATTTCGAAGCCTGGAGGGAGAATTTCTCCAAGACCATTTAACGCTGACCGAAACTCATGACGTCCCTCAAGGATGTTTGTTTGTCCAGGCATGATGAACGTCATGTCCTCAACGTAATCTGCCACTAAAGTATCAAAATCCCCTGCACCGACAGCATCCCAACCTCGTTGTACAATACCTGATAAACTCATTAACGTTTCCTCCCTTGTTGATTTGATATACCCACCCGCTGTAAACTTGCCTAAGCCGTCGAGCTTGATTGCCTTGTTGGACGAAGCCGCTATCGCGGAGCCATTTAAATATAATTTATTGTAACCTCATCACCTAGGCACTGGGTCAATTTGATGACACCTCCTAAATTCAGGTGATTTAGAGCCGTTACAATAAAATAAAAAATACTAACAAATTATATTGTAATTAGTGGCTGAATGAAAATCTATAAATACCTTTATTTACAATAGGTAATGTTGCTTATTTAAAACTAAGATTTTTAGAAATCTATTAATATCAGTATAATTTACTGAGAATTGGATATTTTAGTCCTAAATACCAAAATCTTCGTTTTAAGATTTTCTCTGTAATGCCTGCCAGATAAGGATTTAATGGCTTTCGTTTAGACACTAATTAAACATATTCCTAGTTTTCTGCATTATTGCAATGTGCAAATAACATCACAAATAAGCGGCATTTCACCAAGCTGACCCGGTGCCATTATTTTTTTTGGTGTTTTTTAGAAAAAGCATTAATTAAATCGATACCAAACAATGATAAAGGAATGAGTAAAAGACCAATCCATAATAAAAAACCTGAGTCACCAGATTTTCCAGGTTCAAGCGCCGCCTCTTCAGGGTCATCTGGATTTACATAAGCGGTTACCATCATTCCTTTTGGATATTTATTCCTAATTCCATGTGCAAATGATGAGTCATCAGTGCCCATCAAACCAAAGTAAACTGTATCTGACTGATAAGAACGGCCATTGAATTCATATTGATATTCAATCACTGGTGAGTAAGTTCTATTTCTCGCGCTAGAGCTTGTACTAGTTGAAGTAGTTACTTCAGATTTGACTATCTCCGCTGTTACCTGCAACCAAGCGACGCTGTCGCTTGCCTTGTTCATATTAAATATAGCAGTTGAGATAAGAATCACTCCAGCTATAAAGAAAACAACTTTTATTATTTTGGCTAATATTTCATTATTTATCGTCACCGATTCTTTCCTCCACATGAAAGAGTACAAAAAGACTTAGGAACGTGCATGAAATAACTTGAGCAACTAGCGCATGATTTATGCTCATATTCAAAGCGTGTAAACAGGCGCATAGCACGGCTATGTAACTGTTTACATAATGTAGAAGATGAGCACAAAGACAAAGCTAGGTGCTAAAGTTATTTCATGCACGTTTCTTAACTACTATGCGCTGAAAGTGCTGGTGTGTGCGGTCAATTATGGCGTCCACCGGGCTAAACAGAAAATAGACTTTTACAATATTGCTGTGTAAATGTAGTTGGTGACTGGTAGCTCAGTATTTTTTGCTTGTACTAGGGGCTGTTGCCGTTCTGCATTATCTCCTTGAGTTTCAATATAAAACTCCTATAATATTTGATTTTATATCAGAAACTAGCATGCTATGCCACGAAAAATATTTACGGAAGAACTCTGGACAAAATTAAAAGTAACTATGCTTGCAAATGGGATTTATGACAAGCCATTTATATTATTGCTGACAGAGGGTACGATAGTGAAGAACTGCGTAACCAGATTAGAGATAAAGATGCAGTTTCTATTATCCCAAGGAAAAAGAATTCAAAAGTAGGCAATGATGATATAGAGCAACATAAAGTAGTTAATGATATTACTGCAGACGCTAAATAAAATTATCCATAAGAAGCACAATTTATCAAAAAATAACCAAGGTGTTGGATTCTACAACCTTAATCAAACAATGGGAGGCTATTACGATGAAGAAAATTTGTTTCGGATTATTGGTTCTATTGACGACTGCGACGGTGCAAGCTGCTAGTTTTACTAAGATTGTTAATACAGGCGATAGCATACCGCAACATTCTGATGTGTTTAGTAGCTTTGGTAGCTTTGCGATTGAGGCGTCACAAATTGTTTTTCAAGGTTATGCTGATAATAATCATCAGGGACTTTATTTATATAAACAGGGGGAATTGCAGCTTATTGTTGATTCTTCAACGACGATGCCTGGTTCAAATAATCAGTTTGGCATTGTGCGCCCACCTTATATTCATGCGGACAAAGTTGTGTTTCATGGAGCCGAGAGTGCTGATATCAATGCGTATGCGGGTATTTATTTAAGTGAAAATGGGCGGCTTAGTAAGATTGTGGATAGCAATACCGCAATACCTAGTGGTGAGGGTGATTTTTCACTATTTGGTAATTTACCGGTTATGGATGACAACATGATTGCTTTTAGGGGTTTTGGGAGTGTGGCTTTTACCGGTTTATATTTATATGAAGATAATACGCTGACAACGGTGATTGATTCAAACGATACCTTACCCGGTTTTAGCGAGTTATTGTTTAACTCTGGTGCAGGTATCGCATTAGATAATGGCAAGCTGGGATTTTTTGGCTTTAGTCTGAATGGTGATGCAGGTTTGTATAGTTATACTCATGAGTTAGGTGTCACTAAGTTATTAGATAAAAGTAGTCATGTGCCAGCCCAGGGTGTGAGTTTTGATAAGTTTGATGCGAATATTAGTTTACATAATGGCAGTTATAGTTTTGGTGCTTATTCACCCACATCAAACAGTTGTGCTGAAGTGAGTGGTTCTTGTCGTAAAACGTTTGATTTATTTATGTTCAAAGGTGGACAATTAACGACGATTGCCGATAGTGACACCTTGGTGCCTGATTATTCGGAAGTGTTTCGTTTCTTTGGTACACCGATTGTAAATGAGCATAGAGTTTTATTTGTAGGTGGTCGTTTTCCACCTTATAGTAGTGATTCGTTGGTAGGTGTTTATCTTTATCAGCAGGGAAAAATACATAAAGTGGTTGATACCCGTGATATTTTACAAGCAGGTAAAACCGCTACTATGTTTGGGTTGTCGTCTAATGCTTTAGATGGGAGTCAGCTGGCATTCAGTGCCACTTTTGATGACGGTAGTCAGGCGGTCTATTTGGCGGATTTAGATATCGAGTATACGGCGGATTTCTCAACGCTAGATAATAAACTACGCTTGCCTGCGGTTGATGCTGATGAGTTAGGTGCTTTTCAAGTTGAGATGACATTAATCGATGCAGAGCAACTTATTTTTGCGTTAACTTCAGCCGAACCAATACATAGCACAACTTTTAGCGGCAGTTATTCAACGACAGGTGGTGAATTGGTGATTCCGCTAGTTAATGTTGACGGTCAAAGTTTTAATGCAAGTTTGAGTTTGCATTCGTCTGTACCGTTGCAGTTTAAGGTGAACACGGTGAGTATTAATTTTTAACCTATCATTGCCACGCTCCTGGATGGCAATGCATGCCAGCGGAATAGGGCGGTGAAGGATTTTGAGAGGAAGGTGATGGTTGGTTTGATGAGTGATTTTGAGTTGCGTGATCTGCGGTTACTTCAGGGGTGTCTTACCATGTAGTGGGTCTCCTTTATAACGGTTGATATTAGGACGTAAAAAAACCCGCGCTGGGGGCGGGCTGATGGGTGACTATAGTGATTCTTTGTTAGGTGTAGTGGGGTATAGCTATGGATAACAGGGGTTAAATTTCTTCCCGTGCTGAAAATCAGTACCAAGAAATTGAGGAAAAGAAATGCTTAAAATGAAGCTTCTTTTCAGAGGTCATGCATTTATTATACGAATTCAGGTAATATTTGTTTTTTGTTCAACCGACTTAAGGAATAAATAATGTTATTACGAATTAATGATCAAGCACCAAATTTTCAAGCAGAAACAACTCAAGGAAAAATAGATTTTCATAAGTGGATTGGAGATGGATGGGCTGTATTGTTTTCACATCCCAAAGATTTTACCCCGGTTTGTACTACAGAGCTGGGCTATATGGCTAAAATTCAGCCAGAGTTTGAGAAGCGTAATACCAAAATCATTGGATTAAGTATTGACCCATTAGATGATCACAAAAAATGGCTTCAGGACGTTGTAGAAGTAGGTGGTTCATCTATTAATTATCCAGTTATCGCCGATACAGATCTGAATGTAGCTAAACTATACAACATGTTTTCCGCTGAAGAAACTGGTACAGCAGAAGGTCGTACGGCTATGACAAATGCGACGGTGAGGTCTGTATTTGTAATAGGTCCAGATAAAAATATAAAACTTATGATTATTTATCCCATGACAACAGGTCGTAATTTTGATGAAATTCTTCGCGTGATTGATTCCATGCAGCTTACAGCTAAACATAAAGTTGCCACACCGGTGAACTGGAAACCTGGCGAAGATGTGATTATCGTACCCTCAGTTAGTAATGAAGATGCCAATAAAATCTACCCAGAGGGCTGGGAAACGGTAAAACCTTACCTTAGAAAAGTGAAGCAACCAAACTGATGCGTAATTGAGATCTGGATCTAGACCTAACCCATCAGTTTACGTATTGATCAAAAGACTTTACTAATTTGCTCCTATACCTAATTTTAACAATTGTATTTAATCCAAACTATGCCAAATTTTATTAGTAGATTATTAACCTGGTTGTGTTTGTTGTTAGGGTTGGCAGGTTCTGGTGCGGCTGGTTATTGGGTGAAATTAGAGACTGATACTCATGAGTATCATCAATTCGTGTCCTATTCTAAAGAAATCAAACAAGAAATAAAGGCACGCTTGGAAATTCAGGCACTGGGTCAGCTTGATGACATACTACTTATTTATACTGTTATTTACATATTACAAATAACGCGAAAAACTATATATCAATTTGACTGAGAACTAATTTATTAGTGTTTTCTGTTTTATTGTAATGGTTCTAAATGAACTAAATTTAGAAGATATCATCAAGCTGACCCAGTGCCTGTATGCGGTGGTGGTGTATGACGGTTGTAGTGAATTTTTGATGCTATTCACTTTGATCTTGTATCAAAAAGGAATAAGGGGTGTGCGGCCGAGCAAGGTCGATAATTCCAGCGGGAGTGAATCCCGTTCCGGCAAGGTAGGTCAGCCACCGGATAGCAAGCATCGGGCAGGCGGAGGCAACTCCAAATGTTAAGCACGATGGGCGTAAGCCAATAGGCCGTAAACGAAAGTTGAAGTGATTTAGCCTCGAAAGTTTCCAC
>JAJFJL010000250.1 GCA_021774055.1 Nitrosomonas sp.
CATGAAATAACTTGAGCATCTAGCTTTGTCTTTATGCTCATCTTCTGCATTATGTAAACAGTTACATAGCCGTGCTATGCGCCTGTTTACACGCTTTGAATATGAGCATAAATCCTGTGCTAGTTGCTCAAGTTATTTCATCCGCGTTCCTAAGCAGTATTCGAACAATGAAAACACAACAAGTTCCGAATAAACCGCATGCCTACATGCAAACATATACCGAAACAAACCTAAATAACAGGTAAAACCAACAGTAAGCATGATACGCTATATCGCACTCCCATTACACAATGCCTCTCAAATAAAAAAACCACAAAAGATCTGCAAATGATCGCCCATATGGCGCACAATAGATTGTTCTATAAAACAAAATATTCCGCATAGAATGCTTATTAACATCCCTGATTTGCTCCAATACACTTACACCGAAACAAAAAAACAATTCTTATTCTATGGCTACACTGCACTGTCACCTAGATCCTGCAAGTAATCGTGCATATAATGTGCAACAAATTGTTTCATACAGTGAATTCATTCTGCGTGAAATACTTATCGACCTTTTCAAAGAATAAGCTTTGCTATATGGAACAATCTATTGTGCAGCATGTGTGCGATTGCTTGCAGGATCTAGGTGTCACTGTATTTTCTAGCTTAAAAGACCATTTCATATCATGACCAACCAAACACTTAAATTACGCCGCATAGGAATTGACACTTACCACGAGAACGTAGCCTACCTACATCGTGAATGTGCAATCTATCGGGCGGAAGGTTTTCAAGCATTATCAAAAATAAAAATCGGTGCCAATGGTAACAAAATTCTTGCCGTACTTAACGTAGTTGACGACGACTCTATTGTCACACCAATGGAATTAGGACTTTCCGAACAAGCCTATACGCAACTTAATGCAAATGAAACCAGCTTAATCAGCGTCGATCATGCCGAACGCCCAGCATCTATGGATGCAGTACGGCGCAAGATCAATGGTGAACGCTTGATACTGGAAGATTTTGTTGCAATCACACAAGATATTGCTGAAAGCCGTTACTCAAAAATGGAAATGGCTGCATTCTTAGTGTCATCTGGACAAAATAGCCTGGATCGTGATGAAGTTTATTTTCTTACCAAAGCCATGTTGCAATCAGGCCAAAGACTAAACTGGTCAGAGTCTCTAGTTGCTGATAAACATTGTATTGGCGGCATTCCGGGTAATCGCACTTCTATGCTGGTGGTTCCTATTGTAGCCGCTCATGGTATGCTTATACCCAAAACATCCAGCCGCGCTATTACGTCACCTGCCGGCACCGCAGACACAATGGAAATACTTTCTGAGGTTAATCTGCCACCCGACAAACTGCACGATATTATACGCGAACACCGTGGCTGTCTGGCTTGGGGAGGTACCGCACGCTTAGCTCCTGTAGATGACATGCTAATTTCTGTAGAAAGGCCTTTAGGTATCGACTCGCAAGGGCAAATGGTGGCGTCAATTTTATCTAAGAAACTAGCCGCTGGTTCAACCCATTTATTGATTGACATCCCCGTTGGCCCCACTGCGAAGGTACGGCATATGCGCCAGGCACTGGCATTAAGAAAATTATTTGAATTTGTCGGTGATCAGCTAAATATTCATTTAGAAGTAATTATTACCGATGGACGGCAGCCCATCGGGAACGGTGTTGGTCCTACATTAGAAGCAAGAGATGTGATGATGGTGCTAGAAAACAACCCCAAAGCACCCGAAGATTTACGTCAAAAATCATTAGAACTAGCGGGGAGAGTCATTGAATTTGATCCAGATGTACGAGGTGGTCGGGGCTATGCTATTGCACGTGACATTCTTGATGCAGGCAGAGCATTAGATAAAATGAATGCAATTATTCAAGCCCAAGGTGCTATCACTATTGATTTCACACCAGGCAAACACTGCTTTGAAGTTAAGGCGCATAATTCTGGCATCATAACCGCTATAGATAATTTACAAATAGCAAAAATTGCACGCATCGCAGGAGCACCGATTGACAAAAAAGCAGGAGTTGATCTTATTCATAAAACCGGATATACCGTAACCGAAGGAGATATTATTTACCGCATCTATGCTGAATTTATGTCCGATTTCACCTTTGCAAAAAATCTAGTAACTCAGAATAACGGTTATACAATTAACACCATAAACCCTTCACCATAAAAAAATGAAATAAGGCAATCATGTTAGCAATTAGTTTTGATGATTATCATCCGCAAGCACGTCGGCTTGCTACCGTATTACAAATAAGCCATCAAAAGATTTTTCACCATATTTTTCCAGATAATGAAAGCTTAATTCAAGTACCTATAAAGTTACCCGAACACGTTATATTGATTAGAAGCTTAGATCAACAACCTAACAGCAAAATCATTGAATTACTATTTAGCGCTTCAGCGTTACGTAAACAGGGCGTAAAACGAATTACTTTAGTCGCACCCTATCTATGCTATATGCGCCAAGACAAAGAAAATCATCCAGGTGAAGCAGTAAGTCAACAAGTTATTGGAAAATTACTTGCCGATAACTTTGACGATGTAATCACTGTAGATCCACATCTGCATCGTATATCAAAACTTTCTCAAGCTATACCCATTCAGAATGCTTGCGCCATTTCCGCCGGTAAAGAAATCGGACAATTCCTCAAAAATAAACTTAAAACAGGCATCTTAGTTGGTCCAGATAGAGAATCAGAACAATGGGTTAAAGAAATATCATCAAACATCGGATTCTCATATGTAATTGCCACCAAGATAAGAACAGGTGACAAACAAGTCATCGTTCAAATTCCGCAACAAAACTATTCAAACCAAAACATCATTATAATTGATGATATGGCCAGCACTGGCCGCACCATGGCGCATGCTGCAAAGAAATTATTACAAGCTGGTGCCCGGCAAGTCGATGCCGTGGTAACACATCCATTGTTTTGTGGCGACGCAGAACAAACGATTAAACAATCAGGGGTTACCAATATATGGAGCACAGACAGCATCAGTCACCAAACCAACGCAATTCCTTTAGCCGAATTATTGGCCAAAACTATCAAAGAGATTTGTTGACAGCTAAATCCTACAAGTGGTCATACACCTTTTGCATAACACCTAGATCCTGCAGGTAATCGCACACATACTACACAACAGATTGTTCCACATAGCAAACCTTATTCTTTGGAAATACCAACAAGTATTCCATGCAAAATAAAATTCACTCTACGAAATAATTTGTTACACACTTATGTGCATGATCACTTGCAAGACCTAGGTTCCATATTATAGCTTCGATAATTAGCGTTATAAATCTCACCAGTATAGCTTTGCAAAACTTCGACCGCTTGTGGACGCATCACTTCTCGTGTCACACAGATACCTTTTTGTATCAACACCTGCTCCCAATTACTTCCGCGCGGACCTTCATCAAACCCAATCGCTTCAGCATCTACTGAGTGTGCACCACAGACAAGCGATGACACACCACTCCATAGCAATACACCTAAACACTGACAGCAAGGCTCCACACTGGTTACCAATTCAAATTCACCTTGACTTGCTAGGTTATAATTTCCCAACACTTGCTCAGCCAAAGCCAGCGCCATTACTTCCGCATGCAACAAAGAAGATTTTCCAGGAACTACCCAATTGACCCCAGGTGCAATCAACTCACCTGACTGTCGATTAAAAACAGCTGCACCAAACGGCCCACCACCATATTTTAAATTTACGCGCGCCAACTCTATCGTCAGCGCCATTCGTTGATTAACCTCTGGAAAAATTGTTTGAATGTCTTCGGCCCAAATATTAATCCATGCTGGAACTGTTAATTCAACGTTACCCCACCTTTTAGACGTCATGCTATTGGCCTTATTATTTTACTAGTACCTTGTACGCTAAATAACCTGGAAAATATGGGGAATGCAAAAATTGTCGAGAACAAGGCGAAGAAGCGCAGACATATTGAGCATACGTCAAGTTTCTTCAACGCAGCTATCGGCAATTTGTGCCACAGATTTTCCTTGTTATTTAGCGTACAAGGTACTAGCAGGTAAGATGATGAAGCTCCTCACACTGCTGTGTAAAGCTACTATTATTATGATAAGTCACTAGTATGTTATCAGTTGAACGTGTTAATGCCACATAAAGTAAACGTGCCTCTTCTTCCGGCGGCACTCTTGAATAAGGCATACAACCCAAATCTGGTATTACTACACAGCTAAACTCCAAACCCTTGCTAGCGTGCATAGTTAAAATCTTAACGCTATCTTCAGCTGGATTAAATTTACCCTTATACTGACCAGAATCGACTGCTATTCCTTGCTTATCAAGCTCCTGACGTATCTTTGTTATTTGCGCATTAAATCTACAAAGCACTGCCATTTGGCGCAAAGGTATACCTGCTTTAACCTGTCTTTTTAGCCATGCGACCAAACACAGCAATTCTTGCTCTTGATTCGCCAACTGTTTAACTTCTGGCTTGGTACCTTTTCTACCACCAAATTCAGGATGAACTAACGGAATTTCTTCAGTACCACTGGTTTGATCCAAGTAAGCAGAGGCAAATTGATAGGCGAAATCTAGCGCTTCTACCGTATTACGATAATTTACTTTTAAAATCGTACTACGCCCAGCCGCGTTAACACCTACACTAGACCAAGTAAACCCCTTCTGCTTGCCGCCAGCATAAATATTCTGCGCATCATCGTACATTAACAATAGTGAATCAGTTTCTGAATCAATCATCTGCACCAACAACTTAAACCACTCTGGCTTAAAATCATGGCCTTCATCAATCAATACCGCAGCATACTGCGCACATGGAACCTTACCATTTTCACAACCAGCGATAACTGCAGCCACCTGTTGATCCCAAATCTGTTGGCCCGGTGCTACAGACAATTGGTAGGTAACACACATCTGCTTGCACCAACCATGAAAATGACGTACCTGCACACGATCCCCAGCACCCCGCTCCGCCAACAAATGCTTTAGCTTTGCTGCTAATGTTTTGTTGTAACAAAGCACTAAAATAGGTTTAGTCAACGCAAGCTGGTGTAACACTATGGCACGATAAGCCAATATTAATGTTTTACCAGAACCAGCAACCCCATGAATAACACGATGCCCACCACCTAAATTACGTGCCAGTTTCTCCTGCTCCCCATCCATAACCTTAATCATATCCGGCAGCACCTTAACAACAGACGACTGCGAATCAACTTCATCAACAGTATCAAACAAATTGCCTTGCTGAATACGTATTTCAGGAAACAAATGCCAACGCACCCGATCAACCCGTGCTAATGAAAGAACCCCACCAAAACTATAATTAAACATTCCCCATAGTTGCTTTTGAAACGCTTCTGCATCAGCAGATGAATTTATTTCATCCTGACAAATGACTTTATCACCAGGAATAGCTTGCTCCAATTCTGCTGCGGCAAATTGCCGACGGGTAATATTCGTCAGCACAACCCCAAACCCCCAAGGCAATAGCAAATGGCCATAATAACGACCTTGTTCCTGCTGCACTAACAAGGGGTCTTGCTCTAACAACGTTTTAATCTCAATAGCATAAGAACGCGCTTGTTCTAACGGATTAACCACCGTCTTCACACCATTAGCAGTATGAATATCAGCTGTCTTCAGATTCACTTGCTGAATCGTAGACAACTTCCAGTCTTTAACCTCCAACACCAAAATACCACGACCAGGATGCAAGATAATAAAATCAGGACGACGCTGCTTAGGGCCCACCGGTACATCAACCCAACAACGATAATCATTCTCCAGATTGCGCAGCAAACAAGTACCAAAGCGCCGCTCACCAGGAGTCAGTTTTAAGTTTTTAGAGTGAAGTGAAGGAAGAATGATGGCCATGGATTGTTATTTATTATGGTTCTATAAGGAATAGCATCCCTTTGAGTCATTCCTGCATACTTTTAGCAGGAATCTACAGCATATACCCTATGCAGGAATGACGTCGTATGGGAGATTTCATGTAAATTTTACAACGAATAAAAATATCTATTAAAATCAAAACCTATTATCTCTAGCTCAGGTTAATCACATCGACAACACACGTACTTTTACTGCCTTACCCTTAACCTTACCTGCAGATAACTTACCTACAGCTTCATGAGCAATATCACGCGCAACAGCAACATAAGTAGATTGATCTGTCACTGTTATTTTACCTACCTGTTCACGGGTGTACCCCGCCTCACCTGTTAATGCACCCAATACATCTCCGGGACGAATTTTATCTTTACGCCCACCAAGAATCTGTAATGTCACCATTGCTGGTATCAAGCGAGAATTATTATCATGTTGCAACAGACTTAAATCATGCCATTCTAGCTTTAAATCCATCATTTTTTCTATAGTTGATAAGCGCTGCATTTCAGACGGACTACACAAACTTAATGCCCAGCCATCTGCATCAGCACGACCAGTGCGACCAACCCGATGAATATGCACTTCCGGATCATGGGTAATCTCTACATTAATAACCGCTTCAAGTTGCACAATATCCAGACCACGCGCAGCAACATCTGTAGCCACCAGTACCGAGCAACTACGATTAGCAAATTGGATCAACACTTGATCACGCTCACGTTGTTCTAAATCACCATTTAAAGTCAGCGCATGAATCCCTTGCTTATGCAGCACCTCTAGCAAATCACGGCATTGCTGCTTAGTATTACAAAATGCTAGGGTACTAACCGGCTGGTAATGTTTAAGCAATATCCCAACTGCCTGCAAACGTGCCTCAGGTGTTACTTCGTAAAATCGCTGGCGTATTTTACTATCCGCATGCTGCTCTAATAATTTAACTTGTTGCGGATTACGTAAAAACTGGCGTGATAAACGCATGATCTCATCTGGATAAGTTGCCGAAAATAGAAGTGTTTGACGTTGTCGCGGACAATGTTTAACCACATACGACATCGCATCATAAAAACCCATATCTAACATCCGATCTGCTTCATCCAATACTAAAGTATTCAACGCCTCCAAATCCAAACTAGCACGTGACAAATGATCCATAATGCGACCAGGAGTACCAACTACAACATGTGCACCATGTTGCAAACTAGTTATCTGCGAGCGCATGGTATGACCACCACACAAGGTAAGAATTTTAATATTCCCTTGTGACCGTGCCAGGCGACGAAGCTCCTGAGTCACTTGATCCGCCAGTTCACGTGTTGGGCATAACACCATAGCCTGCACCGCAAAATGCCGTGGATTTAATTTAGTGAGTACGGTAAGGGCAAATGCAGCTGTCTTACCACTACCAGTCTTTGCTTGCGCAATAAGATCATGGCCTGCCAATGTAATTGGTAAACTAGCAGCTTGAATCGGTGTCATCGCCAGGTATTCAAGCTGCTGCAAAGTTGCCAACATATCCGGTGATAGCGGCAATTCATTAAAAAGATGCTCAGCAGTACTGGCTGCAGGCGAGGAAGTAATTTTTGTCATATTATTCATACGCAATTATCCCAGCTTGCAACACACAATTGTATTTTCTTTAGCACCAATCCGACAGATGATCGTGCATATAATACTTAGGGAGCAAGAAAAGATTAAAACTTGCTACATGGAACAAGCTGTTGTGAAAAATGTGTATGATCGCTATAGGATCTAGGTAATCTGCCACTATAATCATTAATCGCTAATTGCATTTATCTAGTGATGATGTAAAAATCCAGCACTAAAAACGTTCCTTAGACTTTATATCCGCAGCACTAATAATACTTTATCCATTTATGCTTGCCCTTTTACTCTGATCTTTCGTTGACCCTACGGTTACACAGAGTAACTATGCGCTCTACGGACCGCCTCAAATCAGAGTAAAATGACTTCACCTAAATTGGACAAACTATTATTTCCTCGTCCCTAATTAATAACAAGCCAGGAAAACATATAATGAAAAAAACACTATTGACGCTAGCCTTGATCTTCATAAGCACCAACGCCATGGCAGAATGGACCAAGATAAGTGAAAGTGAAGATGACGGTGGCTATACAGCTTATGCTGACCTAGACTCAATTCGTGACGCAGGTAATAGAGTCAAAATGTGGAGTTTAATTGACTACAACCTTGAACAAAAAACCCCTGGCGCAGACTTTCTATCAAAAAGCATTCGACGTGAATACGACTGCCAAGGAAAGCATATTAGAACGCTTGCATTTAAATTATTTAGCTGGAATATGGAACAAGGCAAGCTTGTACGCTCATACAATCAACCGCGTCAATGGGAAAAAGTACAGACTGAACAGCTAGATAAAATTGGCTGGAACATAGCTTGCAGTAAAGAATAATAACTTCTAACAAAACGGCGGTTACCAACTTAGGAACGCGCATAAAATAACTTGAGCAACTAGCACAGGATTTATGCTCATATTCAAAGCGTGTAAACAGGCGCATAGCACAGCTATGTAAATGTTTACATAATGCAGAAGATGAGCATAAAGACAAAGCTAGGTGCTCAAGTTATTTTATGCACGTTCCTTAAGACGGGACAAAACTTGTTACATCCCCCTCGTCATTCCTGCATGTTTCTAGCAGGAATCCAGGATGACCCCGGCATAAACTCCTACTAGGCATGCAGGAAAACAGTGGGCAGACATTGAAGTATGCCATATCCTGCCCCGCTCTAAGCTGGTAGCCATCTATCCAATAATTTTGTAACCGACTTCATTGCGCTGCATGACTTTTTCTTATTAAATTGATGAGTGTATTTCGTATAGCAAGTACCGCTGCATTTCTAACGAAATAATTTTTGATAAAAATCATACCTAGGTCGTGCATATAATGTGTAACAAATTGTTCCATAGAGTGAACTTTACTCTGCGCGGAATACTTATTGATATTCACAGAGAATAAAGTTTACCATATGTAACAATCTGTTGTGCAGCATGCGCACGATCACTTGCAGGATCTAGGTCACAATTAATTAGAACTGTTTTTGCTGCACATAATGAAATAAGAAGTCAGAAACACGCTCTTCGTATTCTCTTCCTGCATAAATATGCATGTTAAAGTGTCCGGCACCAGGAACAACCCATAGTTCTTTCGGTTCTCTGGCAGCAGAAAACAAACGCTCTGTTTCGGCTAATGTAGTATGTGCGTCACTTGTGCCGGATATCAATAATAGTGGTGCACCCAGATTGTTTATTCGGTTAATTGGGCTTAATTCGTCGGTCGGTGTGCCTAGATAGAAAGTAAGTTGAAACAGCAATAGTGGCAAAAAAGTTGAAGCATACTCACCGAAATGAAGTTTCAATCGATTCTCAACCGCTTCCTCAATGGTTGGATGTAAAGACTCGAGGATAACCGCATTGAGATTTAATGGTTGCTTGACTAACACAATAGCAGCAGCGCCCAAGGAAGTGCCAATTGCACCAATACGTTCATTGGGGAAAGTGTCGCGTAGATACCTGATAGCAGCCTGGATATTTTCTGATTCCCGTAAGCCAAATGTGATACGGCTTCCTGATGTTTCACCATGCGCATGTAAATCGATCAACAATACACTATAACCTTGTTCATTCAGGAAACTGGCTCTGCTCAACATTTCGAGGCGATTACTACGCATCGAGTGAACCAGTAAAATGACGCCATGATCTTGTTCTCCATAAACCAGCCAACCATGTGTTACAGAGTTATTTAATGTGGGAATTTGAACAGTTTTCACTGGAAAATTAACCGACAGTGTGCCTACTGCACTTGGCGCTGGCCCTGTTATTAGAGCGCCAATGGCAAAACAACCAATAATTAAGGCGATGAAAAAAGCGCAACAATGAATAATTATTTTACGTGACATAGTTTTAACAATGCATAAGGGATTAAGAACGTGCATGGAATAAGTTTTAGCAAAGTGTGGTTAAGGCACTGGTACTGATAAGATTTTTTTGTATTGAATCACCCCTGCTTTTTCGGAGACTTTTTAACTTGAATCAATCTGCCTCAACTGACTCCTGCAGCTGGCGATAATACGCCCTTTCAACTTCCACCGTCTTGTATAGGCCATGACTGTCCCAGCCAGGGCATTGTCATAAGAATCACCCCCGCTGCTAACAGAAGCATCAATCTTGGCTTCCGCCAGGCGTTCCGTATGGTGAATCAGCAGATATTGACCGCCACTCACTTATGATTTGGACTGGTAACTATAAATTGCCGATTACCCTTGTCTGTCGGCCGATCCAGCAAATAACCTGCGACCGTTATCCAATACTTTTCACCTCCACTGACTCCTTGTATCCAAGCTTCTTTATTAGCCGCTCAGCGGTGCAGCTGGCAACACTTAGGGACAAGGTAATAATACGCGAGACATATCGATCCGCACGTGTATCTACGAATTCCCTGGGCTAGTATTTCAGTGATTTTTGTGACATGATTCAGATTACTCAATTAGGGATTGATTAACAACACAAATCAATCATCATTATATCCTTTTGCAGCATTACTCTTCTAATTAAACACTACATTAGTCGCAAAAAATTAACTCCGAGGCTTTGATTTTAAATGGTAAAAGAAAAAGACAAAAAAACAGGTAGACTTACCCTGATACTGATAATTCTATTGTTGGGCTCCCCAGTCATTATAGCTACAGTATTTTATTTTATGGGATATAAACCTGCAAATATGAATTATGGCGACCTACTTGAAGTGCAAGAATTGAAAGGTGATGGCATTCATCAAATTGACAATACCATCTTTAGTATGAAAGATTTACATGGAAAATGGGTGATGATCACAATTGATTCTGGTGAATGCGATGAAGCCTGCCAGTCAAAGTTATTTTATATTCGACAGACCAGAATCATACAAAACACTGAAAAAGACAGAGTGGAACAATTGTGGCTAATAGATGACAACAAAACAGTTGCAGATGAATTGCTCGAAGAATACAAAGGCACTTTATTTATTAATGCTAAAGACAGTGAGCTAATTAAGGCGATTGAAACTGAAGAAGAGCATAGGAAACATATCTATCTGGTCGATTTCATGGGTAATTTAATGATGCGATTCCCAGAAGAATTAGATCCAAAAAAAATGAGTGCGGACATTAAGCGTTTACTAGATGTTTCGCAGTTAGAACATTAAATGGTGACAACCGTTATACTCACACATAAATGTAGATAGCCAACTGATTATCAATAGAAGAAGGGAGACATACTCCACCATTTATTCTCTGTAACCATCCAAAAAATCAATGCTTTTAATCAACAACTCGCATTTAAATGGTAGCGTCCACCTTTATTTCGTGTCGGTTAAGTTATCCATTATGTCAAAACAATATTTCGAAAAGGCTAAAGCACTGATTGATGCAGCAAACAGTGAAGATATGAACAGGGAAACCTGTGAAGGCAAAGATTGGTCGAAAGAACTACTTTATTCACATCGTATGTCAGACATGCTCGAACGATATGCGGCAAGTACCGATGATGCGATGAAACTGGCTATTCGTGCACAGCATATCCAGCGTTGGAAATTGCCCCGTAGTGATTATCCGTTGGGTCGCAAGGGTTACCATCAATGGCGTGCAGGACTTTATAAATTTCATGCCGACACAGTTGCCGAATTGCTGGTGAAGGTCGGGTATGACAATGAATTTATTGCGCGTGTGAAACAGGCCGTTGGCAAGAAGTCACTTAAGACCAATCCTGATACTCAGTTACTGGAAGATGTTTCCGCAGTAGTTTTTTTTGAGCACTATTTCCTCGATTTTGCTGGTAAACACCCTGAGTACGACGAGGAGAAATGGACCAACATCATTCGTAAAACCTGGAACAAGATGTCCGACCGGGCTCATCAATTCGTACTCGCGGAGCATATTAAATTACCAAAACTATTGACCGCACTGATTCAAAAAGTAATATCTGAATAAATTTGGTTCTATTGCATTGATATGCGATATAGTTGATTAATCATTGCGCACTACGTATTGATCATCTTGATATGTATATTTTCTATGCATTAGTCGAGCTGCTCCGTTACCCGGAATTAAATGGTTTACCTGTTGTTATCAACGGATGACTGAATTACAAACCAACCATGCGGGAGTTCCAACTATTGGAGCCGAGAATTACAAAAAAGCGGTTTCCAAGTGGAGCTAATACGCCACAGCACATAAAGTTTTCTTTTAGTTCATACTTGCCACAGATAGCTTATCCTCTATAATGTTCATTAAAGACAGAAAAACTATAGACTTTAAAAACAATTGCTTATGAAAAACACTAATTACGCAAAATCATTGACTGAGTTATTTGAGCTTCAGAAAGAACCAGTCGCTCTTTCTTTTTGTACTGAGAAACCAGATGATATCAAAAGTTTTGACAATGACTCTCCATCAAGCTGTAGTTTTTGGGAACTGGCAGAGAATGAAACATTTTTTGCAGCTGCTGATAAGCATTTTAACTGTGCAGTGGGAGCAACCGTAATGGGTTTTGACCTTCCTCTGAATGTAAAAGAGGAGCTTAATAGCTTGGTGCAGAAAATGTGCAATAGTGGATACCTTAACGTTGATGAAGTAGATAAGTTACCTTTAATTAATTCTTCTAAGGCTGGCGTTGTTTACGGCCCACTTAAAGATTTCCCTCTGGAACCAGATGTTATCTTGCTCTGGTTGAGTCCTTCCCAAGCAATGGTTTTTAGTGAAGCGCTGGGTTCATGTCATTGGACAAACAAGGGAAATTATTTGGCACTGGGCCGCCCTGGGTGTGCAATTATTCCCACAGTACTGAATGAAGACACTAGTAGCTTGTCATTTGGCTGCATTGGTATGCGAACATTTACGGGTGTGGAGCAACAATATTTGCTGGGTGGTATTGCTTATAACAATGCCGAATCATTCATTAAAGCGCTTAAAATGGCCGTTTATGCAAATAAAGAAATGTATGCTTTTTACCAGCAACATAAAGACTCCATTTTAAACTAAGCTGATACTTTGCCAGATCAATTGGTAGCTTGCTGCTGACTTGAATCTAACCTGGTACTAAAGCTAAAAAAATGACAACTAATTTAGAGTCTTTACAACAAGTTATCGATTCATCAACTGAGTTCTTGTTTATAGTCTTGCCAGATTCCAACGAGATTGTAATCAGTAACAAATCTGCGCAGCAATATCTTGGGTACAGTTTGGAGGAACTGAAAGCAACTAAGATGGACTCTTTACTTGAGAAAGACGGTGTTAATTACAATAGCTTGCAGAATAAGGTGATGCAAAATAACTATGTGACAAAGCAAAAATGTTTGTTACATGCCGCTACAGGTAACTTTGTCGAAGTAGTAGTTACAGGTCTGATATTTCAATTTTTAGGTGAAAATTACCTACTTTGGTCTGCCAAACCACTTTCCAGTTCCCCACTACCCGATCAAAAACAAAATATAGTTGATGTAACGTTACATCAGCGTTCCAAAAATCTGGTTAAACAGAATACCGAGCTGAGCTATGCGTATGCTAAATCAGAGCTTGCATATCTGGCATTGGAAAAAGAGGTAGAAAGGCGTAAGCGTGTGGAAGAAGAGTTAAGGATGATTTCTACAATTGATGCCCTGACCCAAATTAGTAACCGTCACCATTTTAACGAAGAAATGGTTAAGGTATGGCGGCAAGCAAAAAGAGAAACTCAATATATTGCATTGATTTTACTAGATGTCGATCACTTCAAAAAATATAACGATAATTATGGGCACCTTAGTGGAGATAAGTGTCTATTCGAAATAGCAAACGCTATTCGGAACAGCCTATATCGTTCTGGAGATTTATGCGCTCGTTATGGTGGTGAAGAATTTGTTGTCGTTTTACCCAATTCGGATCAAAAAGGCACTCTAAAAGTTGCCGAATCAATTCGATTAGCAATTGAGCAACTTGAAATTGAACATAAGTATGGCTGTGATACCATGATCGTGACAGCAAGCATTGGTGTTTCTGTAGTTAAGCCAAGCAGTACAAATTCAATCCGTGAGCTCATAGATCAAGCTGATCAAGCTTTATATCTGGCAAAAAAACAGGGACGAAATCGGGTTAAGATGTATAAATAACTGGTGATCTCAAGTACGGTATGAACTGCTTGATAAGAAATTCTGTGGAATTCGGAATTCTGGGGGTAAAATTCCGTAAATTCTAGGGACACAATATTTAATTGCAGTAAAGAGTGTGTTGGTAGTGGCCCTCGCTGTCATTGTTTATTTCCCTGATCAGCGAACCTACCCAAGCTCCCAAAGTAAGGTTCGCTGAGTAGCATGTTTTTATAATGGTCCGGCAGTTTTTCCGTTATCCATTGTATCTCCAGATCATCTTCGGAAGTAATCAGCGTAGGGCCAACAAATGGGGTTCTGTTTCGACGCAAGTTCATGTTAAAACTTGTCCGATGAGGCAAGTCAAAAAATTTCACCAGTTGTTTTAAGATCGTTTCTTTTTTTAATTGTGTATTAACATCGATAAAAAACACACGATTCTGCCATTTGTTGTCTCTGATTAACTTCATCGCTCGATACTCGATTTCAATCCATTGCAGCAGATAAAATTGAAACCGGCTCAACGTGTCATTGGCATAATATTGAAAAATGGTTTCCTTTCCCGTTAATGCCCAACGAAAATATCTTTTACCATCATCACTATTGTAGTCTACAAAAGGAATCGCCATCCTACGCGCCAGCTGCTCACGCAGCCATTCACTTTTAGCGACCAATGCCGGATGGCGTACCAAGTGAATGAAACCAACGTTATTTAGCAAAGCACCCGCGTGACGATTAAATGCCTTTAGAAAGGCATGACTGGATTCAAAGTATACGGGTTCTTTACAACGCGCGATAAAACGGCATTTGCGCTCCAAAACCGGTAACAGTGCATGATCATTATGCTGCGTATTCCAATCAATCGGCTTGCCAAACAAAACCGGATTGCCGACAACAAAATAGGGTTCATGCGTGCTGTAACACTGTTGCACATTCTTGCTAAAAAAGTCAGCCAAATAACCGGTGCCAGAACGACCGCTTGCCAATACAAAAAGGGTTAGTTTAGTGCTAGCGGAAAGGCTTTGCATTTGTCTTATCGTTATCGTTATCGTGTTTCATAATATATGGCGCAAGTGTTCGGTAAACAATTTCAATTGAAGAAATTGATTGATTTTACTTGGTATCAATAACCTATGTAAATTAATATAGAAACAGTATTGTAGGATAAGCTGCTATTTATAAAAATAACCATCTATGGATGATTTGCAACGAATTTACTATCTGCATCAGATAATTACCTCTCATCTATGCCCCGTTGCACGGTGTATACTTAAAGAACGCATGAAATGTCCTAACACAATGATTAAATGTATCATTAGAGAATTACGGCTATTTTTCAATACGCCGATAAAATATGACCGGGAACAGAATGGTTATTTTTATGAAACCACATGACTTATCTTTTGGCAATCATAAAGCAATTACAATTAAGTAATGTGCCTCTAGATTTTCCCTAGTTTCCATGTTTAAGCGGGTTAATTTTTTATGAGAAAGCCGTGCGCTGTCGCCCTGTTCGTGTACAATCCTTTCGATGCCAAATCACTTCAGCTGTCGTTTACGGCCTGTTAGCTTGCGCCCATCGAGCTTAACATTTGGAGGCTACCTCCGCCTGCCCGGTGACTGACCTACCTTGCCGGAACGGGATTTCCTCCCGCTGGAATTATCTACCTTACTCGGCCGCACACCCCAATGAATCAAATGAATGCCAATGAATGAGAGTCTCCCATGAGCAAAAATATTATTCTATGTAGTAACTCTACGGTAAATAAAGCAGCCGATATATCTAATTTCCGTATATTTGACTCAATATTCAATACAGAAGCAAATAATGCTGATGAGATTCGCTTAAATAATATATACAAGATTTACAATGCGGTTGACATTCATTACTCTAAAGTCAAACAACATAAATTTCATGACAATAATACCGAGACTTCTGCCAATAAACTTTTGCAACTAATTAGTATCGGCTTAGGTGTTGGCTTTAAGAATAATGTTTGTGACCTTTATAAATACCTGGCGCGTAATTATAAAGATGGTGATCGTATCTACTTGTTTGGATTTAGCCGTGGTGCAGCAATAGTCCGTGCGCTGACTGGATTTATTGGCTGCTGTGGTTTAATTAGTGGCCGCTATCTTGACCAAGTCACACTGGATCAAGAAACTGACAATTTATTTAAAGCCTATGAAAAGGCTAAAGACGGCAAAACACCCTTGACTGATAACTGGCCACAAGGGAACCAGGGGGCTGTCCCAATTGAGTTTGTCGGTGTTTGGGATACTGTTTCAGCATTGGGTTACCCACGGGGCACCGATACTCTCGGCCCAATGTCCTGGCTACTTAATACTGCTTTCAATGTTGCCGATGATTTATCAAATGCAATTGTGCCGCATCGTTTTTATCAATATCAGTTGTTTGATAACATCAAGCACGCCTACCATGCAGTTGCCATTGATGATGAACGAGCCTCTTTTCAACCAATTATGTGGGATGAAACTGGCAGGCCGGAAGGATCTGTTGAGCAAGTCTGGTTTACAGGAACACATGAAAGTATTGTTGGTGGCTATGACCAAGATGGGTTAGCCAATATTTCGCTTTGCTGGATAATGATCAAGGCTAAAAATCATGGTTTGATTTTTAACCAGAGTCGTTTACAAGAAGCTTTTGAGGATTGTGACCCGAGCGCATACATGCCAAGCAATCGTAGTTGGATAGGTGTTATTAGAGAGTATCAGCCCAGAGAAATTGAAAAACTTTGTGGTAATAAAACTTCCGATATAAAGATTCATCAGTCTGTGCTTAAGCGTATGTCTCAAAAAACAGCTAACTATGCACCAGGTAATTTGCCACCTGAATTTTTAGTCATCCAGCCTTCCCTGATTCCCGGAAAAAAAGAAAACCACGAAACATTACATCCAGGGTCAGACGAGAACTGGATACCCATTCGCAAGAAGGTAGACAGTGCAATTTATTGGCGCAAGGAAAGTTATATAGCGCTACTTTGTTTAATGCTGGTCATTGTTGTAACTACATACAATTTTTGGGAAAATTCAGTGGAGGAATGTAACTTCAAAGTAGTATCAACAGACAATAGCAGTGAAGGTGTTTTTTCAGGACTAACGTTGAGTCCCGACGATACATTTACTGGCTGTGAGAATATTATTTCCAATAACACAGTATTTATACTAAAAAAAGTTGGTGATAAATTATCTGTTGAGATGAAAATTGAACCGAATATTGATAACGAAATTATTTCTAGGACGCTTAAATTTATTGCCAAGATACTATACTTTTTTCTGCCTGATGAGCTTGACCCTTTAATTCAAAAAGTTGTTATAGAGCAACCCCAATATTTTGTTATAACGTTGATTTTTAGTTGGACATTATCTAGGTTTTTAATCTATCAAGAAATGAGGAGACAACGAGCATTAGTTAAATTAAGAAAAATTGTTCTCAATCAATACCGCAGCCCTGACGTATATCTTAAACATCCATTATATACCAAGCAGTTACAACGCATCAGAAAACTTTTTTCGCATAAATGGTAAACAAGCTAAAATCATGATGGTAGAATTTACCCTGAGTCATTACCATCTTGAGCATATAACAACGTCAGGCCCAACATTCACACACACCCGATTTCTTTCAGCTATCGAAGAACAAAATCAACAATTGGTCTGTGGCATGTCATCCTGCAAAATTCAATAGCATACCCGTTACGCCTGATTCGCTTCTCGGGCTTGATGAAGCTTCTTGTAGCTTGCGATTAGTCTTATGTGCTTGTCTAAGCCTTCTAGCTTCATGCTGGTTTTGGTTAGGCCGAAGAATTTTACTTCGCCAGTTACAGAGCCGACTACATTGCCCATGGTTCTTTTACCGAACATTTTATTTAGGTTGACGATAAAATGCTCAAGCGCCAATTCTTCGTCTAGGGTGATCTCAAGTACTGCATGAACCGCTTGATAGAACAAGCCGCGCTCTACGGTATTGTCGTTGTACTGCAAGAACGCTTCTACTAACTGAATGGCCTCATCAAGTTCGCCTAAGGCAAGGTAGATAAGAATTTTCAGC
>JAJFJL010000026.1 GCA_021774055.1 Nitrosomonas sp.
AAGCGAAAATTTGGAGAATCGAGGCCAAATTATCACCGGTTTGAGGCGAATATTTGGTATATTTAACGAAAACTGGGGAGGATTTGGGCCGATTTCTCCGAATTTGCAGCCGAAACTCATAAGTCCGACAGGCTCCTAGATCCTGCAAGTGACCGCACACATACTGCACAACAGATTGTTCCATATAGCAAACTTTATTCTTTTAGAATATCAATAAGCATTCTATGCAGAATAAAATTAACTCTACGAAACAATCTATTACACATTATATGCACGATTACTTGCAGGATCTAGGTAGCATACTTGATATTAGTGTTGCTCATGTACAAAAATTTCAACACGACGATTCTTGGCCCTATTAGCGTCGCTATTGTTAGGTACGATTGGTTCATAAGATCCTCTTCCATCAATATTAATTCGACCGATAGAAATCCCTTGGTTGACTAGGTAGCTGCGTGTACTTGCTGCACGGCTTATTGAAAGTGGATTGTTAATTGCATCGTTACCAGAATTATCAGTATGTCCAACAATAGCTACCATGGCTTGTTGGTTATTTTTTAAGCTAGTTGCAAAGCTAGCTAGTATACGTTGCATATTAGGTTTTACTTGGGTGTCATTAGTATCGAATGATATATCACTTGGGATATCAAGTTTTAAACGATTATCAGCAGTTTTAGAAACTTGTACGGCTGTTCCTGCGGTAGCTGCTTGCATCTGTTTTTTTTGTTCTTCTAGGCGTTGTGACCAAGCATAACCAGCAATTGCGCCAGCAACTACGCCGGCACCAGCACCAATTGCTGCACCTTTACCATCACCAGCAAGGACTCCAATCAAGGCTCCTGTACCTGCACCGATTAGGGCTCCTTGAGCTGAGCCTTGTTGTGTTTCTGTCATTCCACCAGCACATCCTCCAAGTAAGAATGCTATGGTGATAATAAAAGCTGTTTGTTTGTTAAACATAAATGGTCCTTTATTTATCATTAAGTTATTTAATTCCTATTCCTAAATATGGCATTTCGTTGGTACTGGGTAAATTCCATTTTGAATCATACTTAACTCCAGCCAAATAAAGTCCAGCGGCCGAAAATGTAGGTGCAGCTTTAGATCGATCACAGCTATCTCTTACCATTTGTAGCCATTCAGGTGAATATTTACCTTTACCAATGTATACCAGGCATCCGACAATGTTTCGTACCATATGATGCAAAAAAGCATTTGCACAGAGCTCAAAAATAAAAAGGTTTCCTTTGCAAGAAATATCTAGTTTAATTAGATTTCTTACTGGCGATTTAGCTTGACATTCAGCCGCACGGAAAGCAGAAAAATCATGCTTACCAAGTAATGTTTTTGCAGCTACTTGCATTGATTCAAGATTAAGCGGTTGATGAAACCAACCTACGCGACCATCGTATAACCCAGGGCGAACTTGGTTATTTAGTAGCAAATATAGGTAGCTACGTTCAGTAGCACCATAACGGGCATGAAAATCACTCGTAATTTCGGCAGCATATAGAACGGCAATATCATTAGGTAGCAGCGCATTAGTGCCACGAACCCAAGCTGTTACAGGACGTTGTGCTTGTGTGTCAAAATGTACGACTTGGTACAATGCATGAACACCTGCATCAGTTCTACCTGCAGTAATTACACGTATAGAACTGCAAGCGATTTTTGATAACGCTGATTCAAGAGCATCTTGTACTGAGCATCCTGTTTTCTGGCTTTGCCAACCACAGTAGCCACTACCATGATACTCAAGAATCAATACAATCCTCATAAAATATACGCCATTATTATTACACTTAGGTTCTGTAAGTAAATTATTCCCACCCTATACACTTTATTTACAAATCGGCCAATATTTCTTCTGCTTTTTGTTTTTGCTGTGTGTTACCTTCTTGTAAGACCTCTTCTAAAATTTCTTTAGCTCCTTCACGATCTTCCATCTCTAAATAAGCTTTGGCTAAATCAATTTTAGTTTCAGCCTCCTGGTTGTGTGTGTCATCTTCTTCTGCTTCTGGCTGGTCATCTACAGTAGGTGTTAAATCATCTATCGCAGGTATTAGATCATCCATTTCTAAATCAGTATCTGCCAAATTTGGTTCTTCTGGTAGTAATGCATCATCATCAGCTAGCGTGGGATCTACTGTGTCATCTTGTTGACTTGTTCCAGTATTGCTATCAGACATGAATGGTTCTAGTTTATCTTCTGAGTCTAGATCTAAACCTAAGTCTAAATCTAAATCAGGTTCTGCAGCAGGTTGTTCAGTTTCAGATTGTTCATTATCATCTGATTCTTCAGGAAAATCTATTGATAGTTCAGGAGCTACGTCCTGTTCTAATGATACCGGTTCATCAAGCAAATTAGGACTAGATAAATCATTATTTATTAATGCATCTGTATCAAATTCAATACTGTTGTCAAGTTCATCTGGTTCAGTATCATTTGCTACTGTACTCTCGGTAGAGTCTTCCGATCCTTGGTCATCAAGTGCATCTTTAATGTTTAGATCAATGTCATAGTCTTCTTCGATAGGTGTTACGACAGACTGCTCAGTATCATCAGGTAGTTCTGTAATATCATCTTCAATAGGCTGTTCTGTTGCGTCATCTTCAATATTTAGGTCTATTCCAGCCAGCGGATTGGTATCTTCTATTGGAGAGTCAACGCTAATTTCATTAAGTTGCGCATTGTCTTCAGTCTCATTTTTTACTGGTTCATCCAGACCTAGGTCAAATTCAAAATCAGATCCAGACTCAGGTGACTGTTCTGCTAAATTATCTGGTGCATATAAATCAGAATCTCCAGGTGCATTTGTTTCAGAGCTGTCAATTGTTTCATCTATGTCTTTGTCAAAAGAATTGTCTGAGTCAATGTCATATAAACCTTCTTCAGCAGTATTATCATTTAATACCTCGGTGTCATAATCTGCGATATCATCATCAGTAATTGGTTGTATGTCATCAGTTTCTTGCGATGCATCGGCAGCACCAGCACCAGCGATAGATGCTAATGCAGCTTTTGTTTGGAACGATGTTGGATCTAAAGATTCTTCATCATCACTTTCATTTTCTGATTTTTTACGGCGAATTTTTATGAAAGCAAGTATACCCAGCAATAAGGCAATCAATGCCCCGCCGATATACGCAATATTAGCCATTAATTGATCCATCAGCGTAGCTTCTTCAACTGGCAAAGGTTGTTCTGGTAGCACTATAGGCTCAGTTATAATTGGCTGCGGCTGAATTTCAGATTTTTGTTCGTCTGTAACTGTTAATTCCGGTTCTGATTCTTGTAGATCTGGTACAGCTGTAATTGTAGTATGTTCTGCTTCCGTTTCAATGACCGGTTCTAATATGCTTTCTGCGTGTAGTTGTGCTTGTGCTAGTGTAGGGTCTTTTAGTTCTAATAGTTTTTGTAAATTTTGAATATTTCTTTCTAGTATGGTAATTCTCTGATGGGCTTCATCTAACGCTAAGCTTCGTGCAACAGAGTCTTCCTCTACCATACGTAATCGCTCAAGCGCCCCATTGTTTCTAGCATCTAATGAATCAAAAGTAGCATCTTCTTGTGCACCACTAGAAAGTCTTAATACCTCATTGGGCGATTCTTTTGCTAAGTCTTCTTCAATCAGGTTGGTTGTTTGGTCTACGTTAGTAAGTATTTCATCGGTTATTATTTCGCTGGATGCAGTTGCTACATCATCTTGGTAGGTACGCCAGTCTGCTATTTGCACTTTCACTTTTGAGTTAGCTTCTTCTGTAGAAATTGAAGCCATTTCGCTATCGTCAGGTATACGTAATATCGCTCCTACTTTAAGTAAGTTTATGTTATTTCCAATAAATGCATTTGGATTTGCTTGATGTAATGCAACCAGCATTTGGTTAATACTAACTCCCTGCAGCATAGTCTTTTGGGCAATACTTGATAAAGTATCTCCAGGTGCTACTGGACCGTAAGTATTTGTATTCGAACCATGTTGAATTAGTCTTAGTTCAGATGAGATTGCTTGAACATCTATCTGACCATCAATTTGCGTAGTAGATACATTCGGAACTTCGGTATGAATAACTACTGGTTCTATTTCAGCTATTGATGTTTCTGGTATTACAGTATCAATTGGGTCTAATAAGGCGGTGTATTCTCGCATCAGACGCCCAGATGCCCAGCTTAACTCCACCAATATATTTAGAAATGGTTCGTTAATAACTTGAGGTGAGGTTATCTCAACAAAAAGATCCCCATTTGATCGTGGCTTAATTGATAGATTTAAAGTAGGAAAAAATGATTTGTAATCAATGCCGGCTTGGCGAAATGCAGTTTCAGAAGCAAGCTGTGCGGATATAGAAGAAATATTTTCATTGTTTACTGCAACTAAATCAATTTCTGCTTTGAGTGGCTGCCCTAGTGCAGAACTAAGTGTTAGTTTTCCAAGTCCCGCTGCAGAAGCGAAACATGATGACATCAGCAAGATGACAAGTAAGCATATTCTAAATGAAGACTTATACACGAAGGTACCCTCTCTAGTTCTTGGAAAGATTAAACCTGGATCTTGCAAGTGATACATACACATTTTGCACAACAGATTGCTCCATATAGCAAATTCTATTCTTTAGAAATACTAATAAGTATTCCATTTAGAATAAAATACACCCTATGAAACAATTTGTTACATACTATATGCGTGATTACTTGCAGGATCTAGGTAAAGATATCAGCATTGTAACGTAACCTGATAACGATTAATGATTTTTAGTTTTTATAGTTCGCTGTTATAAATTAGTTTCGTAACATGTTGGATCAATAACCGCAGCCTGATTAAAACCTTTACGGCGTATCTGGCAGGCATCACAAACCCCACAGGCTAAACCGTAAGTATCAGCTTGATAACAAGAAACTGTCATACTGTAATCAATTCCTAATGAAATGCCTGTACGAATAATTTTTTCTTTTGACCAGCTAATAAGTGGTGTATGTATAGTTATTTTATTACCTTCAATAGCAGTTTTTGTAGCTAAGTTTGCCATTTTTGTAAAAGCATCAATATATTCTTGACGACAGTCTGGGTAACCAGAATAATCAACTGCATTAACGCCAATAAAAATATCATAGCAATCAAGAGTTTCTGCCCATGCCAATGCTAATGACAACATAATCGTATTACGTGCGGGAACATAAGTAACCGGAATGCTATTTTTTGTATTCGCGTTTGGTACGTCGATAGCTTTATCTGTTAATGCCGATCCACCAAATGTTGCTAGATCAACTTTAATAATTTGCTGTTCTTGCACATTTAAAGATTTAGCAACTTTTTGTGCGGCGATTAATTCTGATCTATTTCGTTGATTATAATCAATGCTTAATGCATAGCATTCATATTGCTTGGTACGTGCAATGGCTAATGTGGTTGCTGAATCTAGTCCACCAGATAAAAGTACAACTGCTTTTAACATATGATTGAAATATGATTATTTTGCAGATTAAGTTGTTTCATTTTCCTGGTCCTTCTCCCCAAAGTAATTTATGTAATTGAATTTGCATTCTAACTGGCAATTGATCATGTAATATCCAGGTTGCCAAAATTGTTGGATCAAGTTTGCCATGTACTGGTGAAAACAAAATTGAACAAATAAGATCCAGACGCTTATTTTTAATTATTTCAACTGCCCATTGGTAATCTTTCAAGTCACAGAGAACAAACTTAACTTCATCTTTGCTAGTTAGATGTTCAAGATTAGACCAATCATTTCTTTCTACTTCACCAGAGCCAGGTGTTTTAATGTCCATTACGATAATAACTCTGCTATCAATACCTAATATTGATAAAGCACCGCTGGTTTCCAATGAAACAGAATAACCTGCATCGCAACATGCAGACAACAATGCTAAACACGCTGGCTGTGCTAATGGTTCACCACCAGTCACGGTAATATAGTTTGTTTGATAACCAGACAGCTGAGTTAGAATAGCAGAAATTGACATGCGTGTACCAACAGAGAAGGCATAGGCAGTATCACAATAACCACAACGTAACGGGCACCCGGTTAAGCGAATAAACACAGTCGGTAACCCGACACGGCTGCTCTCTCCTTGCAATGAGAAGAAAATTTCATTAATCCGCAAGTTGTTTGTATCAGTTTCTATCACAGTTACCAACTGAAAAATATACAGGCAACGTTATTAGTAATACCTAGATCCTGCAAGTGATCATGCATATAGTGTGTAACAAATTTTTTCATAGAATGAATTTTATTCTGCATGGAATACTTATTGATATTTCTAAAGACTAAAGTTTACTATATGGAATAATCTGTTGTGCAAAATATATATGATCATTTGCAGGATCTAGGTAACACCTACAAAATTCATATTCAAAATATGCAGACTAATATTATCGATAATTAGCTAGACGATGTTTTGCTTTTTTCGCCGCATCACTAAATGGATAGTTTGTGATTAAATCTTGTAGAGTCGCTTTAGTAACTTTACGATCTCCCATTTCCTGCTGGCTACTGGCAATATTAAGAAGCGCATCAGGAACCTTATCACTATTTGGATAGGTCTGAATTAAATTTTGTTGGGCTGCAATAGCTTGAGAGAAATCACGTGATGCATAATGTGCATTACCGATCCAATAAGCTGCACCTGGTGCAAGACTGGACTCTGGGTAGTTATTAATAAGAATTTTAAACTGTGAGATTGCGCCAGCATAATCACCATTTCTGAATAAATTACTGGCAGCTTTATATAAATTATCTTCTCCAATACCAGCCGGTTCAATATTTTTAATTGATAATGTTTCTGAGATTGTACTTGGCGGTGATGTTGTAATTGGTTCTAATGTTGATATTTCTGTTGTGGTTGAAGTGTCGCCCGTTATTATTGCAGCGATTGGTGCATTAGGATCTTCAATACGTCGTAAACGATTATCTAAATCGATATAAAAATCTTTTTGTCGCTTCTGTAAGGAAACGTTTTGATTGCTTAGCATTTCTATTTGTCCACGCAGTTTTCCTTGCTCAAGGGTTAAGGTTTCAATCTGCGTGTAGAACTCCACCAATGTTTGATTTTTAAGTACCGCTTCTATTTTGGCGATACGTGCATCCATATCTATAAGCTGATCTTGTAATACTTTAATTTGCTCACGAGCTTTATCATCGCCAAATAATCCAGCATAACTAACATTACAACTCATCAATACCAGCAACAAGGCGGCGCGTATTAACATATCACTCACCCCAATAAATAATATCTGTACGTCGGTTTTCAGACCAAGATGATTCATCTTGATTCATTGCACGTGGTTTTTCCTCACCTAAACTGACCGATTCGACCTGACTAGCTTTAGCGCCGGATAACAACATAATATTTTTTACGCTGTCAGCACGACGTTGTCCAAGTGCTAAATTATATTCACGGCTACCACGGCTATCCGTATTACCTTGCAGTAATACACCTGCATTTACATTTTTGCGCAAATAGTCAGCATGTGCCAATACTAATGCCCGGTATTCATTCATAACCACATAGCTATCAAAATCATAATAAATACTACGTTTTGATAAAATATTATTTGGGTCTTTTAACGGATGAAAAGTAGCATCATTAGAATTTACGCCCTGTCCTTCTGCTGTGCTGGCTTGTTGTTCAACACCTCCGCTACCAATTAAACGCTCTTCTACCTCAACAGCTTGTTGTGTTGTTTGGCTGGCACATGCGGATAACATGCTAATCATCAAAACGCCCCATAGTTTTTTCATGTATTGTTCCTCATAACCCTAGATATTAACTTGCTCAGGTTTATACTTCGCATCCCATGTGGGTGCGAAGTATATATTACCTAGATCATATAAGTGATCATACACATTTTGCATAATCACTTGCAGAATCTAGTATTATTCCTTGATCGATCTAAATGGCCCCCATGCCGGTTCTCTTATATCACCTTCTAATGATGAAAATTGTTGTCTTGTTTGGCCATCACTGGAGACCGTAGATAATATACCACGCCCATTAATTTCAGTAGCATATAAGATTACCCTGTCATTTGGTGCGAAACTAGGTGATTCATCAAATTGTGAATTTGTTAGTAGCTGCATTTGACGTGTAGCAATATCTTGTACCGCAACACTGAAGCGATTATTGTTACGATGAATAAATGTAAACTGTTTGCCATCCCGGCTGAATTCAGGGCTAACATTATAATTACCTTCAAAGGTTAGACGCTCAATTAAACCACCAGAAGCATGGTTGATTGCCATACGATATATTTGCGGACTCCCTCCTCTATCAGATGTAAAAATAAGTGACTGGCCATCTGCAGAGAAGCTAGGTTCAGTATCAATCCCAGCATGTTTGCTAAGTTTTTTTAGTCCACTACCATCCGCATTAATTAGAAATATTTGTGAACCACCTTGTTTAGTTAAAACAATTGCTAAGGTTTTGCCATCTGGCGACCAAGCTGGTGCACTGTTACTTCCTTCAAAATTAGCAAGTTCTGTACGTACACCAGTAGCAAGCGTTTGTACATAAACAACTGGTTTTCTATTCTCAAATGAAACATAAGCAAGCTTACTGCCATCAGGTGACCAAGCTGGAGAAATAATAGGTTCGGTGTATTCAATCACTGGCTGCGCATTAAACCCATCTGCATCAGCAACCTGTAAGATATAGCTGGTTTCCCGCTTTACTACGTAAGCAATGCGTGTATTAAAGATACCTACTTCACCGATTAATGCTTGATAAATAATATCCGCTATTTGGTGCGCTACCGTACGTAATTGTGTTGTATGAACTGTGGTAATTAAGCTAGTTAGTTGGGTTTGTTTTGCAATATCTATTAAGTAAAACCGTACTTCAATCTGGTTATCTAGTAATAAAGTTGTTTCTCCAATTACTAATGCACTGCTCCCACGATTAGCCCATCCAACATAATTGATTTCCTCGGACGCATGCAGCGCCAGACCATCTGAATCAATCATTTTAAATAAACCACTACTCTGTAAATCGTTTGCTACCACAGTGGAGATACTTTGTGGAAGACTTGTTTCATTAACAAATGGAACGATTGTAATTGGAATTTGCGACGCACCGCCACCAAATATTTCAATATCAAGAGCTGCCTGTAACGGTGAGTTAATCAAGCAAAGGATAAGTAGGATAAATAGTTTTTGAGAATATTTATGTAAACAGAACAATATGATACTCACTTTTAATGTAATCTTTATTCCTGACAGGAACTAATTTTGTCGCCAATTATATACGTTGCAACCATATGAATTAAACCTAGTTCAAATAAAATCATACCTAGATCACTGCAAGTGATCATGCATATAGTGTGTAACAAATTGTTTTATAGAATGAACTTTATTCTGTATGGAATACTTATTGATACTCCTAAAGAATAAAGTTTGCTATATGAAACAATCTGTTGTGCGAAACTTGCAAGGTACTAGGTTAAATAAAACCAGCGACATTTGGAATCCTTCATATTGATTTAAAAGTAGTTTACACTTTTGAATCAATAATTTTCTTTGATACCTATTTTATCCTCCGTCATTCCTGCTAGAAACATGTAGGAATGACGGATAGTGTTTCATATAAGCTATTTTTTGATATCGTTTCAATATGAAACCTTGTCTTTTTAAAAAATGTAAACCGAATATTGAAGGGTGTCCGATATTAATTAAGGAATAGGATCTAGGTTAAACATTTCTTTTCCAATTACCATGATTCCAACCATGTTAAACTGCTGCTGGATTGTCAGCCTTATTGGCATACCGTTACTGCACGGCATAAAATAACTGTGTAGTCTTTATATTGATTTGGCAAAATAGATATTTTTGGCCTACTTTTCTTTTACCTGGGGAGATAACAATGAAGTACAAGAGTTTACAAGAATTCAGAGACTATGTGTCTGACCGCAATCCAACCCAACCGGAGTTTATGCAAGCGGTTACTGAAGTAATGGAAAGTTTATGGCCCTTTATTACCACTCATCGACACTATGCAGAACATGGTGTATTAGATCGTTTAGTTGAACCAGAGCGTGTCATTATATTTCGTGTCGCCTGGGTGAATGACCAAGGTGAAGTAAAAGTTAATCGTGGTTACCGGATTCAACATAGTTCTTCGATTGGCCCGTACAAAGGTGGTACACGCTTTCATCCATCAGTGAATCTGTCAATTCTTAAGTTTCTGGCTTTTGAACAAACTTTTAAAAATGCTTTAACAACTTTGCCAATGGGTGGCGGTAAAGGTGGTGCTGATTTTGATCCTAAAGGAAGAAGCCCTGGTGAAGTAATGCGTTTTTGTCAGGCTTATGTTAGCGAGTTGTATCGTCATATTGGTTCTAACACCGATGTACCTGCAGGTGATATTGGTGTAGGTGGTCGAGAAGTCGGCTTTATGGCTGGCATGATGAAAAAATTAAGTAACCAATCTGATTGTGTCTTTACTGGTAAAGGACTTAGTTTCGGTGGATCATTAATTCGCCCAGAAGCAACTGGTTACGGTACAGTTTATTTTGCTGAAGAAGTACTTAAGCATGCAGGAAAATCATTAGATGGCATGCGAGTTTCAATATCTGGTTCTGGCAATGTAGCCCAGTTTGCAGTAGAAAAAGCTATGGCTCTAGGTGCTAAAGTTATTACTGTTTCTGATTCAAGTGGTTCTGTGGTTGATGAAGACGGTTTCACCACTGAAAAACTAGCAGAATTGTCTGAAGTGAAAAATCACTTATATGGTCGAGTAGATGAATATGCTAAGCGTGTAAATGCCAGCTTTATTCCTGGTAGCAGTCCTTGGCATGTGCCTGTCGACGTGGCTCTGCCTTGCGCAACACAGAATGAAATCAGTGCAGATGATGCTGCAATTTTAGTTAAAAATGGTTTAATCTGTGTAGCTGAAGGTGCCAATATGCCTTCTACTGTTGATGCGGTTAAATGCTTCATGCAAAACAATGTACTATATGCACCAGGTAAAGCTAGCAACGCTGGTGGTGTAGCAACCTCTGGTTTAGAAATGAGCCAGCATGCTATGCGTCTTGCTTGGACACATGAAGAAGTTGACGCCCGTTTACTTGAAATTATGCGAGCAATTCATAATTCTTGTTTACAATATGGCGAACAGAAAGATGGCAGTATCAACTATGTTGATGGTGCTAATATTGCTGGTTTCGTTAAAGTTGCTGATGCAATGCAGGCTCAAGGAGTTATCTAACGCTTACATACACGAGTGGATTATTACCTAGATCCTGCAAGTAATTGTGCAGTATGTGTGCGATTATTGCGGGATCTAGGTATTATGACTTAACATGGCATAATAATTCATTTATTGCTGTAACTCACTGATCCATAACAAGAATGAATCATGACAAAATTTTTATCTGGTTTATTACTATTATTTTATTTTACAACGCTAGTCGCCAGTCAAGATGATGCTTTTATTGCTGCACGCAAGGCATACCAAACCGGCAATATTAATCAATTAACTACTTATACCAAGCAATTACAGCAACATGTTTTAGCTTCCTATGTTGAATACTATCAACTACGTTTACAACTAAGACAAGCTGACCCCGCCACAATTAAAGCATTTCTTGCTAAATACCCAAACAGTGTTGTTGCAGATAGACTGCGTAGCGCATGGCTAATAAACCTAGGAAAGCAACAGCAATGGTCTCTATTTGCTGAGCAATATCCCAAACTTGTCAATACTAATACTGAATTATTATGTTATTCATTACAACAACGTTTGTTTGCTAATGATAAAAATGTATTAATTGAAGCTCGCCCTTTATGGTTTACTGAAAACAGTATGCCTAATAGCTGCACTCCGATATTTAATGCGCTGATGGCAAGTGGATCGATTTCAACCGAAGATGTTTGGACACGCATAAGACTAACACTTAAGGCTGGCAATACTAACATAACAAAATATATTAACCGCCACTTACCAAGTGACCAAGCACTTGATCTTGCCAAATTAAATTCTGCTAGCAAGAATCCATTACGCTACTTAGAACAACAACAACAAAACAAAATTAAAACACGTGCTGATCGCGAGCTGGCTTTATTTGCAATGCTAAAGTTACTGCATAGTGACACCAATCAAGCAGTTGCTAATTGGTCCAAAATAAAACCACAGTTACCAGTTGCTGAACAATCCTATTTCTACGGAAAATTAGCCTATCGGGCTGCCCTACGGCATGATGCCAGAGCACTAAACTGGTTTCTAAAAGCAACTAAATTAGACCAGTCACAGCCACGCACCGATAGTCAGCGTGCCTGGAAAGTACGCGCCGCATTACGTTCAGAAAACTGGACTGCCTTGTTAGAGAGTATTGATAAACTAACGGTTAGTGAACAGCAAATAGATAGTTGGCGTTATTGGAAAGCACGTGCCCTTAAGGAAACTGCAAAAACATCTGAAGCGAATGCTTTGTTTATATCATTAATCCCGGAATATAGTTTCTACGGTCAATTGGCAAGAGAAGAACTAGGAATAGAACTTACTATTCCTGCTAAATTATCTCAAAGCAGCCAAGAAGAAATCACTAGTATGCAACAAATGCCAGGCATACAACGTGCCCTGCTGCTATTTCAATTAGACTTACGTAGCGAAGCCGTACGTGAATGGAATTGGGCAATTCGTGGTTTTACTGATACTCAATTACTAACTGCTGCAGAAGTTGCATATCAGCATAATATCTATGATCGGGCCATTCATACTGCTGGTAGAACAACACAACAAAATGGTCTTCATTTGCATTTTCTTGCCCCCTATCGCCAACAATTACAAATAGCTTTACAGCAACACCCACTTGATGAAGCGCTGGTCTACGGTTTAATGCATCAAGAAAGTCGTTTTGTTGCCAATATCAGCTCTCATGCTGGCGCCATAGGTTTGATGCAAGTAATGCCAGCAACCGCTAAATGGATTGCGAATAGGTTAGAAATGGATGATTACCATAGAAGTCTTGTGGTTGAAATAGATACTAATCTTAAATTAGGAAGCTATTATCTTGAATATGTCCTTGGTTTATTTGATGATCAGCCATTACTTGCCTTAGCTGCGTATAATGCTGGGCCAGGTAGAGCAAAACGATGGCGTGATGCTAGATTGTTAGAAGGTGCCATCTATGCTGAAACTATTCCCTACCGAGAAACTCGTGATTACGTAAAAAAAGTTCTATATAACACCATGATTTACGCCAAAATTCTAGAGCATGGTGCTCAGGCTCCAACGCTAAAACAGCGTCTTGGTGTGATAGAACCAAAATAAAAAATACTCAATGTGAAAACTTATTTAGTGGGCGGTTCAGTCCGTGATGAATTATTAGGTTTAGAAGTAAAAGATCATGACTATGTTGTAGTCGGAACCACACCAGAAGAAATGGCGCGCTTAAACTATCGTCCTGTTGGTAAAGACTTCCCAGTTTTTTTGCATCCAAAAACACATGAACAATACGCCCTAGCTCGCACCGAACGTAAAGTTTCACGTGGTTATAGAGGATTTGAAGTTTATGCCTCACCAGAAGTTACTTTACAAGAAGACCTAGTACGACGTGATTTAACCATTAATGCTATTGCCAAAGATCAAGATGGTAACTTAATTGATCCATTCAATGGCATTGCAGACCTAGAAGCCGGCGTACTACGCCATATCAGCCCAGCGTTTGCAGAAGACCCAGTACGCATCTTGCGCACTGCACGTTTTGCCGCACGTTTTGGTTTCCATATTGCACCAGAAACCCTTCAACTTATGACTGAAATGGTGCATAACGGGGAAGTCGACGCACTGGTAGCTGAACGTGTCTGGCAAGAAATAGCCCGTGGTTTAATGGAACAACACCCCTCAAGGATGTTTTACACCCTACGTGAATCAAGTGCGCTAACCCGTATCATGCCTGAAATAGACGTATTATTTGGTGTCCCCCAACCAGCACATGCCCACCCAGAAATTGACACCGGGGTGCATATCATGATGGCGATTGACTACGCCGCCAGAAAAAACTACTCCCTAGCAGTACGTTTCGCCACCCTCACCCACGACCTTGGCAAAGGCACCACCCCCCCAGAAGAATGGCCACGCCATATCGGCCATGAAGCCCGCAGTGTAGAACTAGTCAAAGATTTATCCAAACGCATCAAAGTTCCAAAAGATGAACGTGACTTGGCGTTATTGGTAGCTAAGTTTCATGGCAACGTCCATCGTGCTGCTGAACTTAAACCAAGCACCATCGCTAACATACTGCAAACTGTCGATGCCTATCGCAAACCAACCCGCTTTCAAGAATTTTTACAAGCTTGCGCCTGTGATTTTCATGGCCGCCCAGGTTATCTCCAAAAAACTTATAGCCAATCTACAAGATTAGAGCAGGCGCTAACTGCAGCAAAATCAGTAAATGCTGGGATGATTGCTGCTGAATTAAGTAAAACTATGTTGGATACAAGCAATCTGCCCATGGCGATTAATGCCAAAGTTAAGCAGGCTCGTGTTGCTAGTATTAAGGCTCGGTTGGGTAGTTTGTAGTATATCTTTGTGCTTAATGCAGAATAATTAAACTTAGGAAAGTTGAAACAGTTATGGGAAAACCTGATACATCCACCGGACTATCAACTAAGGAAATTACTGCAATTAAGTTTATGATCAAATCTAAAATTGAGCTTCCATCGCTACGTAAATCAGTCAAAGCACAATTATTTTGTGATGATAGATCTGCTTGGATGTTTACATGGAATGTATTGAATAAAGAGGATACCAACTTAAGACGGGAGTGCGGCCGAGCAAGGTCGATAATTCCAGCGGGTGGAAATCCCGTTCCGGCAAGGCAGGTCAGCCACCGGATAGCAAGCATCGGGCAGGCGGAGGTA
>JAJFJL010000251.1 GCA_021774055.1 Nitrosomonas sp.
TCGAGGTCTTTCACCATCCCGCCAAAACAAACACTAAGGCAGGAAGTAATCACGGACAAAACAAATGATACGATAGGAATTTGTCATTTTCCCATTCACTTATCAACAGCGACAGTTACATTCGCTTGTCGTTGTTAATACTAAGAACTACGCAAAATAAGGCTTGTGGTTTAATTAATTTAACCATTAAATAAGTTGACTATAAACCCATCTAATATTGAGATTATACTCAGGTGTTTATTGATATTCCTCAAAGATTAAATTGTTATGCGGAGTAGGCTTTTACCTAGGAGGCTGTCCGATAACTCAGACTTAAAAATTTTCTGAATAACATATAGTTGAATTTCAAATTTAATTGATTATATATTGTAGTCTGATTTTTAAGCTTTCTGTTCTAGAATATCCTCCTAGGACTTGCGCTTTGTATTAAATTACCTAAAAGGTGAGTCAGTTTAAATTGAATTAGGATCTCACGAAAATAGAGTTTGAAAAATAAGTCTGTCTTTCTTTTGTGGAGGTTTCAGCAGTTTCTTTATATTGGATAAAACATGAGTTTAATATTACAACAAAACAAAGAATATGAAACTTTTTCAAGAATTGGACGTGTAGTTTCTTGGGCGTATTTGCGGGCATTATGTAGCATACGAAGATGGCATAATATTCACATTGTTTTTGTATTGTTCATACTCTTTCCTGCTTTCGCTAGCGCGATACCATTGCCGAATGGGCAGCAAATTATTGATCCCTATGTGGTAGGTGCCACTACTAAAATAAGCAATGATGTCGCAAGTATGCGCCCCATCTCGGTATCTGGTGCGGCGACAGAGCGTGGCAATCTACACTTGCAGGTGCGCACTGGTTCTCTTGATTCTCCAATGGATGCCTACTTCGCAATTTTAGCGCAGCCTGTTGTACCCGGCACTGTTCTCATGCTGGCTGCTGACGGCTCTTTGCTGCCAGTTGCTGATAAGCTGATACCATGGAAATCCAATATAAGCAGTATTGATGAAGCGGTATTTGACGGGATAGCCTTGAGTGATTTACCTGTTGGCGATTATACATTTTATCTATTACTGGCACCTGCTGGTAGCAACGACCCGCTACGGGGGGATTTCTATCTTTGGGCATCAACTCTGGCATTGTCAGCAGCGAAAGATTCATCCCCGCCCGCGAGTGCGTTAACACTGGATAAAAGCACGATACTTATGGGGGATACTGTTGTTATCGGCCATACATCCATTCGTGCAGGTGTACCTGTCACAATAACTTTCGATGATGGTTCTGATTTTAGTGCAACTATTGCTGCTACACCGACTATTGACGAGATGGTTACTGTAAGCACACCCATACTACTAATCGAAAAAGCGCCATATCTGCGTTCAGGATCGGTAAATATTACTCTTGAAGATGTACTTGAGATCGCCTCTCTTTTTATCGTTGAACCCCCTGAACTTATTGGAATAGCACCTGGAGAAATTACAGAAAAGGTACTGCAATTTAATCTAGATAATCTGCAATCTGTGTTAGATAATATTTCGATTATGGGCAGTGAAGAACAGGCAACCATGGCAACGCTTGTATCTTCCATCCAGGCACAACAAGAAATTATTCGGCAGAAAATAACACAGGTTACAAATCAACAGGTGAGTATCGAACTAGATAGTGGAATGGTAGTGCTTGGGGTGGATGAACTAATGGTGGCCGACCGTTTGTTACTGACGTATCTTTTAGCGATTTCAGAGCAAGATATAGCAACCGAGGTTAGAAATAACGAGCCAGTAAGTAATGATCTGCAGGTTGATACAGTAATGAACATTACAGTGACAAGAGAGAACGCTATAAGTGAGGAGCGACTAGCTCAAATAGAAAGAGATATTATTAAAATAAGAGAAACTGCAAATTCATTGGCCGATGATACATTAAGATCCATTAAAAATGTTGGCGTATCAGGAGAAAAATTATTGTTTAATGGTGCTACTGTTGTTCTTGGTACTATTGCGGTAATGGCCGAGGGGCCACTAGCCGTTGCAGCGGCTGGAACGGCGGCACTTGTAGTGGTTGTGGACACTGTTTTCTCGACTGCCATAGTGCCGTTGATTGATCCGGCGATAGATGTTGTAAACAACAGAGCTCCAGATTTGAGAAAAGCGGCATCTAAAGCACTTGATGGTGCTGTCGATGGTTTTACGTCAATTAGCCTGGGACTTTTGGGTCAATTTAAATGGGCCGGTGCAAAGTTATTTAGTGCGATTGGATTAGCCAGAGATGCTGTGGCTGGGTCTGATGCACTTAAACAATTGACATGTGGTATTGACGGTGATAATTGCATTGCCGTTGAGGATCAAATCGGAATACCCAATCAATCTGTATGTCCAAGCAGTCTAGAAGTTGACAGTGGGCGTTTTGGTCCTAATATAAATACTAGATCTTTTGACTCATTTATTGACTCAGCTGCCTTAGACTACATTAAAATATGTGACTATAAAGATACAACTGCGAAAATTTGGATAAGTTATTCATCAAGCAGTGGTGCATGCGGTCAAATAGATGGTCCTACAAGGGGTAATGGCGGCGTTCTTAATAGCACAGAGCGAACAGTAGAAATAGTTGGAACTGCTTCTGATGAAGCTATTATGGATTATTGGAATGTAGTGGAAAGTGTCCTTTCAGAAGCAGTTACTCAACAAGCGGGCAAGGAGTGTGCCCCATAATGGAAAGATCCATCAAGGAGTGTGTGACACCTTGATATTATTAATATTAAAAAGACTGAAAGTTCTTGTAAAATTCTGGGGACAGAATGCTTAACCAGTTCAAGGAGTAAGCCAGTTTGATTTTTTAGCTTAAAATCTAAGGATTTCAAGCTGGCTGCCCCCTTGATTAGCATAAATCGTTAAATGTAAGGCCTGACCCTGAGGTATCCCCACGAATTTAGGCCACCTCCAGCCTCTCAAAATATCCTTTCAAAATCGTCTGTGCTAACTTCAGATAGTCTGCCGGAAGTTCAAATTGAACATGATGGCAAGCTATCCGAGCAAAGAAGATAACAGAATATGGCGCTCGCTTATTACCAGTGTTGACCCAGATATGCCGCTCAGTGTCCGAACCTCTCAGGCTAACACCGACCACCCAAAGTGCAAAAATCACCAGTGCAGCTATTAACACGCAACTCCGCAACTCCGGGGTCAGGTCTAGATTCGTGGTCCCTGCGCATTCATGAACCGCGCAACTCCGGGGTCCGCGCAACTCCGGGGTCACGCGCAACTCCGGGGTCAGGTCTAGATTCGTGGTCCCTGCGCATTCATGAACCGAGTTCTAGGGACACAATACTTAATTACGTAAATAAAGGTGAACTTGCCCAATTAGAAATTAATTAAATATTGTGCCCCTAGAACTTTAGATTTATTTAATCAGATCACGCACAAAGTTTGGTAATGCGAATACACCACCATGTGTTTCACCATTGTAGAATTTAAGATTCTGAAGTTTACGTGTTTGAATTCGTCGGTCTATTTCGTCTGAGGTGAAAGTCTTCGGATCGAGCGTATCAGAACATACAGTCATTGCCCACTGTGCACCATAAAGTGGAATGTATAAGGTGTAAGGCCGCACGATATGAAAGATACTATTCAATCGTTGTGCTAGTTCAGAAACACGTTCCGGACGTGCTGTTGGCGGACCAATATGCAACACCATAGCGCCGCCAGGAGCTAGTGTTTGTCGACACATTAAGAAGAATTCCGCTGAGTAGAGTTCCTCTGCCGGGCCAATCGGGTCATTGAGATCTAGTGCAATCAGGTCAAATTTTTCATGTGTTTCACGGACAAATTTTAGACCATCACAGATGATTACTCGTAGTTTGGGGTCATCAAAAACGTTGTTATGAATTGCCTGAAAGTGTTCCTTGGCTACCTTAATGACATCCTCATCAATTTCGACCATTGTGACTTTTTCAACCGATGGATGTTTTAATGCTTCCTCCGCAGAACCGCCATCACCGCCACCGATAATTAATACATTTGTTGGCGCATTATGGGCCGTCATAGCCGGATGAATCAGATTCTCGTGATAGATAAACTCTTCACGTTCTGATGTCATGTTGAAACCGTCCAGGCGGAAAATCTTACCATAGTGCGGCGTGTCGTATATCTCCAGCTTCTGGTATTTAGTCTGCCATTCTCCGATCTGACGGTCAGCCTTAATATAAAAACCAGTGGTTTCATTTAGCGGTTCAACGAGACAGTGGCTACCACGTTCAATTTCGTGCTTTGCGATCTCGCTAGGCTGAAAATACTCGATGATGGAATTAAATAATTGACTGGCCTTGGTGCTATTGTTGGCACTGTAGTTGCATACGTAAACATCTAATGTTAATCCATTATGTTCTGGCCAAGTGTGAATTGCAAGGTGTGACTCTGCAAGTACCACTGTGCCGGTAAAGCCGGAACCATCAAACTGCTTGAAGGTCACGTCCATGATCGTAAGCCCTGAGGCGCACACCATGTCTATGCATTGACTCTTAAAACTTTCGCTATCAATTAGCAACTGTGGGTCACAGCGGCAACCACTTAGATCACCAATGAGATGCAAACCTTTCATAATACTATTTCCGACAAAGCAAAACTTACAGTGTATCAATGTATCAAAGCTCTGGGAACACAATACCTAATTGGAAATGGCTCTTAATGGATTCCAGGTTGATATTTTATAGTAGATCATCGTGACTCAGTTGGACACTAAATCTCATTTTCTGTAATGTTACTTAAGGTGATTATACTTAAGGTTACTTAATATGAAAAAGCATCGAAACAAAGT
>JAJFJL010000252.1 GCA_021774055.1 Nitrosomonas sp.
TCTTCTTTAATCATTTGTTCATTATCTAAGGTTTCATCCTTGGCATAACCCCAGAATTCACGCCGTATGCGCATATGCATATGTTCGGCAAATGCCTCAGCTAAACGATCGGCTAATGCTTTTAGCACGATAGCACTGTAATCATCATTAGCGTCTTCAAATGCTTTAACTCGTTCATCAATACCAAACCCAGCTCCTACCGCGAACAAACCAATAGTGTCTTTGATCCCTGTTTCTTTAGGAGCAATAAAATCAGATAATGAACGATTTGGTTTTCCCGTGGGTTTAACTGTTTGCTGACGCAAGCAATGATAGGTCATGGCGACCTTGCTGCGCGTCTGGTCGGTATAAATCTCAATATCATCACCGACTGCATTGGCATGAAATAAGCCAATAACTGCATTAGCACTTAACCATTTCTGCGTAACAATTTTGTTTAGCATAATTTTTGCATCATGGAACAAATTGGTCGCAGTTTCACCCACAACTTCATCTTGCAGAATCGCTGGATAACGTCCTGCTAATTCCCAAGCTTGGAAGAATGGCGTCCAATCAATACTAGGTACAATTTTTTCCAAAGGATAGTTATTTAATGTGCGTATACCAATTAGCGCAGGTTCATGTGCAATATATTTGGACCAATCTGGTTTGTAGGCATTAGCGCGTGCTTCAGCAATTGGTAAGATTTTTGCTGGACCTTTTTTATTCTTATGTTGGGTACGTACTTTTTCGTATTCATCCTTTACCCCTTGCACATAAGCTGCCTGCTGATCTTCTGACATTAAATTACTGCATACGCCAACTGCACGGCTGGCATCAGGCACCCACATCACCGAACCATCGTAATGTGGTGCAATCTTAACTGCTGTATGTACACGAGAAGTAGTTGCTCCACCGATAAGTAGTGGAATAGTATGGCCTTCTCGTTGCATTTCTTTGGCAACATAAGTCATTTCTTCCAGTGATGGCGTGATTAAACCAGACAACCCAATAATATCCGCATTCTCACGTTTTGCAGTTTCTAGAATTTGCGCGCATGGAACCATGACCCCCATATTAATAACTTCATAGTTATTGCACTGTAGTACTACGGTAACAATATTTTTACCAATATCATGTACGTCACCTTTAACGGTAGCAATAACAATTTTTCCCTTAGGCTTGTTGTCACCAGATAATTTTTTTTCTTCTTCAATAAATGGTAATAAATGTGCTACGGCTTGCTTCATCACCCGTGCTGACTTAACCACTTGAGGTAAAAACATTTTGCCGGCACCAAATAAATCGCCAACTACACTCATACCGTCCATTAACGGTCCTTCAATTACTTGAATTGGGCGGCCACCTTGATCTTTAATCTGTTGACGAGCTTCTTCAGCATCTTCAACAATATAAGTTGAAACACCTCTCACTAGGGCATGCGTTATGCGTTGTTGCAGTGGTTCATCACGCCAAGCAAGATCTTCAATTTGCTCTTTTTTCTTGCCTTTGAAGTTTTCCGCAAAATCAACTAGACGCTCAGTCGCATCATCACGTCGGTTTAGGATGACATCTTCAACTTTTTCCAGTAATTCAGATGGAATGTCTGAATAAACACCCAGTTGTCCGGCATTGACTATGCCCATAGTCATGCCTGCTTGAACTGCGTGGTACAGAAATGCGGTATGAATCGCTTCGCGGATGGGATCATTACCCCGGAAGGAAAATGAAACGTTAGAAACTCCACCACTTATTTTGGCATAAGGTAGTTTTTGCTTAATAACGCGGGTGGCTTCAATAAAATCAACGCCATAATTATTATGCTCTTCAATACCTGTAGCAATAGCAAAAATATTCGGATCAAAAATAATATCTTCCGCTGGAAACCCAATTTGATTAACCAGAATATCGTAGCTACGTGAGCAGATTTCTATTTTTCGTGCCATGGTATCGGCCTGGCCAGTAGTATCAAATGCCATCACAATCACCGCTGCACCATAGCGACGCGCAAGTTTAGCGTATTTAATGAATTCCTTTTCACCTTCCTTCATGCTAATGGAATTGATAATGGATTTGCCTTGCACACACTTTAATCCAGCTTCAATCACTGACCATTTACTGGAATCCAGCATCAATGGCACCTTGCAGATATCTGGCTCAGCGGCTACTAAATTCAGAAAAGTCACCATCGCCTTCTGTGAATCCAGCATGGCCTCATCCATATTGACGTCAACTATTTGCGCACCATTTTCAACCTGGCTACGAGCAACATCTAATGCTTCAGCATATTTATCGCCTAGTATCAAACGAGCAAAAGCTCTTGAGCCAGTTACATTGGTACGTTCACCTACATTTACAAATAGTGAATCATCATCAATATTTAGTGGTTCTAAACCAGATAAGCGTAGTTTTTTAGGAATTTTCGGTATTTTTCGTGGTGGAATCGTACTTACTGCTTCAGCTATCGCTTTAATATGTGCCGGAGTGGTACCACAACAGCCACCGACAATATTCACAAAACCAGAGCTTGCAAAATCTTTAATTTGCATGGCAGTATACTCAGGAGTTTCATCGTAACCAGTATCAGATAAAGGGTTAGGCAATCCTGCATTAGGGTGAACACTGGTATAAACATCCGCAACACTTGCCAGTTCTTCAATATATGGGCGCATTAACTCAGCTCCTAACGCACAGTTAATACCAACTGATAGTGGGCGAGTATGACTGATTGAATTCCAAAAAGCCTCAGGTGTTTGTCCTGAAAGTGTACGACCTGACGCATCGGTAATGGTTACTGAGATCATAATCGGCAGGCGTATATTGTGGTCTTCGAAAAATTGATCAATAGCAAATAAGGCAGCTTTTGAATTCAGTGAATCAAAAATAGTTTCGACTAATAAGATGTCTGTGCCACCATCAACCAAACCACGGATAGATTCAGTATAATCAATAACCAATTGATCAAAATTAATACCACGGAAACCAGGATCATTAACATCTGGAGAAATTGATGCGGTTTTAGTTGTTGGTCCAATCACACCAGCAATAAAACGTGGTTTACCTGGAACTTTGGTTTCAATCGTTTGTATCGCTTCACGTGCTAGTTTTACTGCGGTAACATTTAATTCATATACCAAATCTGCCATATGGTAATCAGCCATTGAAGCTGCATTAGAATTAAATGTATTGGTTTCAATAATATCCGCGCCAGCTTCAAGATAACCACTATGAATTCCACGAATAATATCTGGTTGCGTTAACGTCAATAAATCATTATTACCTTTAAGATCATGCGGGAAATCTGCAAACCGAGTACCGCGAAAATCAGCTTCTTCTAGTTTATGTCGTTGGATCATGGTACCCATGGCACCATCTAAAATAAGAATACGACGTGGAAACAAATCTTCCAATATGACAGTACGAGGGGATTTTTTCATGATACGGTGCTACCTAGATATGATTAGAACAGCTTATTATACCTTACCATTGATTAGTCATTTTGCGGGCAATCACATAAAGCGCGACCATATGTAGGATGCTCTTGTTTATGCTCCTAATACAGTTAATCTGCGTACGGAATTTAACTAGTACCTTGCACCCTAAATAACCAGGAAAATATGAGGATGTAAAAATTGTCAGAATAAGTCGAAGAAACACCGGCATATTGAGCATATGTCAAATTCTCTCAACGCAGTTATCAGCAATTTGTGCCACAGATTCTCCTGGTTATTTAGGGGGCAAGGTATTAGTACCAGCGGGATGAATTTTAACCATTTTTACAGTCTGATTTTTGGTCTGGATAATTTCGATAGGATAGCCGGCAATATTAAGACCAATTCCTGCTTCTGGGATATCTTGAAAATGTTCTAGAATAAGACCATTAAGAGTTTTAGGACCATCTAACGGTAACTTAATGTCAAGTTTGCGATTAAGATCACGTAGTAAACTGCTACCTTCTACAATTACGCTGCCATCTTTCTGTTTTAGCAAGGTGTTTGTTTGAGTAGGTGCATGTGTGGTGAATTCACCGATGATTTCTTCCATAATATCTTCTAAGGTTATCAGCCCTAGCCATTCACCATACTCATCAACAATCAATCCCATGCGTTTTTTATTTTCTTGAAATAACTGTAGCTGCGAGAACAAAGGCGTACCAGAAGGGATGAAGTATGGCTCCCGCATAATTTTTTCAATAATACTTACAGTTATCTTACCGCTTTTCATTTGATTTAATATATTACGTACATGAATAATGCCAACAATATTATCCATATGGCCACGATAGACTGGCAGGCGGGTATGATGACAAGTTAATAACTGATTATGAATTAAATCATCATCAGCATCTAAGTTAATAGCTTCTATTTGAGCGCGTGACACAATTACATCATCAACTGTTACGGTATTAAGATCGACCAGATTTAGCAGCATATTCTGATGTTTTTTCTGGATAAAATGCCCAGCTTCTAATACTAAAGTTTTAAGTTCTTCGGGACTTATTTTATGCTCGTTGTGATTTTCTTTAGGTTTTAAACGTAGTATGATTAAAAGTGCATTAACAAATAAATTAACAAACCATACCGCAGGATAAAAAATTCTTAACAAGGGAGTTAAAACATAACTAGCAGCAAGTGCGATTTTCTCTGGATAAGCTGCGGCAATTACTTTTGGAGTTATTTCACTAAATAATAGAATAGCAAACGTCACACATAAGGTGCCAATTAGCAAAGCTAATTCATTATTAGCAAAAAAAGTAGAAATAATAATCGCAACAAGTGTGGCAGAAGCAGTATTCAGTAAATTGTTACCAAGCAAAATAACACCAAGTAATCGGTCAGTTTTTTCAAGCAACTTAAGAGTTAGCTGTGCGCCATGATGTCCTTGTTTAGCAAGATATTTTAAGCGGTAACGATTAACCGCCATCATGCTGGTTTCAGAAAGTGAGAAAAAACCAGATAAAACTAAAAGAATAATTAATACCACCAACATGGTATACAGCGATAGACTTTCCAAAAGATGCCCTTATTGATATAAACCCTAAATCCTACAACAGGTCAGGTGATCGTATATGATGTTGTACCTAGACCCTGCAAGTGATCATACATATTAGTGTGTAACAAGTTGTTTAGTAGAGTGAATTTTATTCTGCATGGAATGCTTATTGATATTTCCAAAGAATAAAGTTTGCTATATGAAACAATCTATTGTGCAAAATATGTATGATAACTTGCAGGATTTAGGTTGTACATTATATTAACGATAACCTGAGGGATCTAGTGCCTCGTCCCTAAATAACCAGGAAAATATGGGGAATGCAAAAACTATCACACTATAAAATCCGAAACCATGACCGTTCGAAGTATACGTCAAGTTTTTTCAACGCAGTTATCGGCAATTTGTGTCACAGATTTTCCGGATTATTTAGCGTGCAAGGTACTAGATAGAATAAAAAGTCAAACTATGTAGCCTTTTAATCGACTTTCTATTAATCTAGGATTTTCTCCGTTGGCAATTGCTACCAGTCCGTCTACCAGCATTTCACGCATTACAACATGCTCAGCAATAATGCTTTTTAATTTATTGGCTATTGGTAAAAAAACTAAATTAGCTAAACCGACACCATATATTGTGGCAACAAAAGCTACGGCAATACCATTACCTAGTTTCTCTGGGTCTGATAAATTTTCCATTACATGAATAAGACCCAACACCGCACCAAGAATACCAATTGTTGGTGCATAACCACCTGCAGCTTCCCATATTTTTGCTGATTGACGTTGAAATGATTCTACTGCATCAATTTCTACTTCTAATGCTTCACGTAGCTTTTCCGGTTGACTACCATCAGCCAGTAATTGCAAACCTTTTTTTGCCAAAGGATCGTTAGTTGTATGGATATAAGAATCTAGAGCTAATAAACCTTCTCTACGTGAAATATTTGCCCAATGCATCACTTGCTTAATAATTACTTGTGATGAGATTGCAGGTGGGAAAAATACCCAGGAACTCATTTTTACGCCATTGATGAAAACTTTAACAGGACTTTGTAGTAACACAGCTCCAATCGTACCGCCAATTACAATAATAAAAGCAGCAAGCTGTATTAATGACCCAATATGACCACCCTCAAGTACCTGCCCGACTATAATTGCAACAAATGCTAGTAAAATTCCAATAACACTATTGAAATCAATACGGGATGGCTTGTTCATCTAGAATATTCCTTACTATACACATAGCTTGCACAACTATAAATTTTTAGTCGTTTATTTTGTACTGATAACAACATAGTTTAACCTAGATCCTGCAAGTAATCGTGCATATAATGTGTAACGAATTGTTTCATAGAGTGAATCTTATTCTGCGTGGAATACTTATTGATATTCCCAAAGAATAAAGTTTGCTATGTGGAATATATCTGTTGCGCAGTATGTGTACGATTACTTGCAGGATCTAGGTTTAAGTTAAGTATTTTTTAATTTACTACGTAGCCGTGCAACTGCCTGAGTATGTAACTGACAAACACGTGATTCACTAACACCCAATACTTCTCCTATTTCCCGTAAATTCATCTCTTGTTCGTAATGCAGACCCATGACTAATTTTTCTCGCTCAGGCAAATTACCAATAGCATTCACTAATGTTGTTTTGAAATTTTCATCCAACATTGCATCTAACGGGCCATCTACTGAATCTACTGACAATCGATCTAAAAAAGAATCGTCCTCATCCTTTTGAAAGTCTTCATAATAAATTAATTGAGCACCGCGTGCTCCTTGCAATACTCGATGATATTCATCAATCGATATATCTAATTCTTCAGCTATCTCTTGCTCACTGGGCGCACACCCATTACGCTGCTCCAGTTTTCTAACAGCACCTTCAATATCACGCATTTTCTTACGTAAACTACGTGGTAACCAATCAGCCTCACGCAATTCATCTAAGATAGATCCTCGTATTCGCTGTGATGCATAGCTTTCAAATTGGCGGCCATATGAACCCTCATAACGATTAATCGCATCTAATAAGCCAATCATTCCAACTTGAATTAAATCATCAACCTGTACGCTGGCAGGTAGCTTTGTCATCATATGATAGGCAATACGTTTAACTAATGGCGTAAACTCAATGACAAACTGCTCTTTATTTCTAGTTCCTGTTGAGGTATACATAGACTCCTAAACTGTGGAATTTGCCAATCTAAGATGGCTGGTACGAATAAGACGTCGTATAAAATTTTCAATACCTCCATTGTAATTATCTGGGCTAGAGCAATATTGTAAGCGCTCTTCTAGCTGCCTAAAACTAAATGCCGATGAAGAAGTTGGAAAAGCATCAACAACAGGACGACACAGTTTTGTGGAGCGTTGTAATTTCTCATCTAATAAAATACAGCCTACTAAATTAAGAGATACCGAAAGATATTGATTTGCTACTTTTAATAAATTATTAAAAATAGCTTCTGCTTGCTGTTCTGACTCTACTTTATTTACCAATACTAGAAAATGATGTTTAGCATACTCCTTGCTCATAACTTTAATTAGTGCATAAGCATCGGTAATAGAAGAAGCAGATCCAGATAGTACGATTAATACCTGTTGGGAAGCAAGGCTCAGAGGCAATACATGGCTACTACTATCCATCGCAGTGTCTACCAAAACAACATCCATCGGTTTAGACAATTCACTAAAACATTTAATTAACCATTCTTGATCATTAGGCTTAAGTTTTGCGAGTGAATGTATGCCACGCATCGCGGTTAATACTGAAACATTAGGTGGTCCTTGTAAGATAACTTGGTCTAGGGTTTTGTCTCGATTAATTACATGAAGTAAATCATAGTGTGCTTTAAGTCCTAAATTTTCATTTACATTATTATGCCGAGAATTTTCATCCAGGATTAATACTTGATTGCCATTTTTTGCTAATGACATTGCTAAATTCACCACTACACTGGTTTTTCCAACGCCTTTTCGCCCTCCTGCAACAGCGATAACACGAACAGCATTATTTGGTTGTAAAGCGGCTAATTCACGCAATCCTGCTGCTTGATCATTAATTATTTTAGCCATAACTACCTGTATAGGCCATATGATGGTCTTGGTTTGGGCCGCCGCTACCGGCCATTATTAAGGCAAACTCATCATCTCTCAATAAAAAAGCAGAATCATTCGGTGACGATTTAAAAATACGGTGTAGTAAATACCTTGCATCAGCCGAACGAAGATCTTCTGGTACTTTTTGACCATTAGCAACATAATGAAGAGTTAATTTACGGCGTATAACAACATCCAAAACCACGCCAATACTTGCAGCTTCATCTGCTTTTGTAATTATGCAACCATGAATTCCTTGAGTTTTGTACGCAGAAATAACCTCATCCAATGTATTCCCATTACTAGTTGCATTCAGTAGCAATAACCGCTTCACATCTGTGCCACAATTGCACAACATTGCTATTTGCTCCGCAACCATCTGATCACGCTGACTCATGCCAACTGTATCGATAAGAACCATATGCTTATTTCCTAACTCAGACAGGGTTAACTGCAAGTCATCTGTATCTTTAATGGTACGCACAGGAATACCAAGCAATTTGCCATAAATCCGTAATTGCTCATGGCCACCAATACGATAGCTATCAGTGGTTAACAAAGCAACTTTATCTGCACCATGTCTAATTACACACCTTGCAGCGAGTTTGGCTGTAGTGGTTGTTTTACCTACCCCGGTTGGGCCAATTAATGCATAGACCCCTCCGTTTTCAACCATTTCATCACTAGTCACCGTACGTAAATTAAATGCCAAAGCAGAAACAGCTTTTTGTAAACCATTAACATAATCATCATCTGCCGGTAATTTATCAACCAGACGCCTTGCTAACAAAGGACTAAAACCACTGCTTAACAAAGTACGCAGGATTTTTGTTTTAACCGGGTTACGCTGAGCAAAGTTACCCCAAGCTACAGCTGCTAACTGATCTTCCATAGAAGCACGCATAGATTTGATCTCATCAATCATTTTTTGTACTAATGTTTCAGATGCCTGAGATTGCGTTTGTGGTTGTTGTAATCGTGGTTGCGACTGCTGTAATCGTGGCTGTTGTGGTTCATTGATGTCAACATGCTGTGGAGCAGCATGAGAAACGGTTGACGGCGAGTACATAGACTCAGGTGTTCTTTCCTGTTTATAACTGGTAGCGGTTGTTTCAGGTTTAGAAACCAGAGTAGATATATCAGAGCTTGCCAGTGCGATAATTTCCACGCCATTTCTAGTTTGATGATTTGATAAAATAACAGCATCATCACCTAATTCTCTTTTAACCAAGCGAAAAGCCTCACGTGAGCTTGCCGCTGTATATTTTCTCACTTTCATTTGTTACCTCCAATAACGGAAGTGATCTTGATTTTTCTTGAATCTGGAATCTCTGCATGCGAGAGCACTCTAAGTTGTGGTAATGCACGACGCAAAAATCGAGATAATAATATTCGGATGGCTCCTGGCACCAGTAAAACTGCTGGTAAACCTAATTGTTCTTGGCGCTGTGCCGCAACATTTGCTTCTTTTAGCAAAGTATCTGCAAGTCCTGGTTCAATCCCGCCGCCTGCTGCGACCCCAGAACCAACCGCTTGCACCAATATATTCTCCAGCTCATGATGTAAACTCATTACTTGCAACTCCATATCTGCGGGGAAAAATTGTTCCACAATTGCACGCCCTAAAGTGACGCGAACAATTTCAGTTAACTCCATTGTATCTTGCGTACGCGTAGCATGTTCAGTCAACACATCAATAATACTTCGCATATCACGAATATGCACGCTTTCTTCAAGAAGGTTATGTAAAACTTTTTGTACCGCAGATAAAGGTAATAACTTTGGTACTAAATCTTCAATTAATTTCGGTGACTGTGCGCTCAAGTGATCAAATAACTTTTGTAATTCCTGACGCCCCAGAAGCTCAGATGCATAATTATTAATTAGATGGTTAATATGCGTAGTAACAACAGTACTTGCATCAACAACGGTATAGCCATTATTTTGTGCCTGCTCTCGTAAAGTTGATTCTATCCAAACCGCAGGCAACCCAAAAGCAGGATCAGTGGTTTCCGTACCAGGTAATTTTGCCGTAACTCGGCCAGGGTCAATTGCCAAATACATGCCATTATATGACTCACCTTGACCGATTACAGAACCTTTTAACATAATACGATAGGCATTTGGACGTAGTTCAAGGTTATCCCGAATATGCACAACTGGTGGCAGAAAGCCTATATCTTGTGCAAATTTTCGTCTAATCCCATTGATTCGTTTAAGCAAATCACCTTGCTGCGCTTTATCAACTAAAGGAATCAAACGATAACCAACCTCTAACCCAAGTGTATCAACCGGAGTTACATCTTCCCAACTAGCATCTTGTGATTCTTTCACAGGAGCAGGGGGGGTGCTAGACTCTGCTTCCGTAACAGGCGCTTGTTTAATCATAAAATATGCAGTGGTACCAAGCACTGCCGCAAGTAATAAGAAAACAAAATTAGGCATTCCCGGAATAAGCCCCATCATTCCAATAATACCTGCGGTTAAAATTAGTACTTGCGGACGATTAAATAATTGACCAATAATTTGCTGGCCAATATCTTGGTCAGTGCTAACTCTACTGACAACTAAACCTGCTGCTGTTGAAATAACTAATGCTGGAATTTGACCAACTAAACCGTCGCCAATAGTTAACAGAGTATAGTTTTTAGCAGCATTACCTAAATCAAGATCATGCTGGAATACGCCAACAATCAGCCCGCCTACGATGGTGATTAACATAATCAAAATGCCAGCAATGGCATCGCCGCGTACAAATTTGCTGGCACCATCCATAGAACCATAGAAATCAGCTTCTTTAGTAATGATTTCCCGACGCTTACGTGCGTCATCTTCTCCAATTAACCCTGCATTAAGATCAGCATCAATAGCCATTTGTTTACCTGGCATAGCATCTAAAGTGAAACGTGCACTAACTTCTGCAATACGTCCAGCACCTTTAGTAATTACTACAAAGTTAATCAGCACCAGAATAATAAATACCACCAGACCAACGGCATAATTGCCACCAACCAAAAAATGCCCAAAAGCTTCAATTACCTTACCAGCAGAATCAGGGCCTGTATGTCCTTCAAGTAGAACAATACGGGTTGATGCCACATTAAGAGATAAACGCAATAAGGTTGTAACTAGCAACACGGTTGGAAATGCGGCAAACTCAAGTGGGTCTTTGGTATACAGGCTAACTAACAGCACTATAATTGCCAGAGAAATATTGAATGTAAACAGAATATCCAATATAAATGGCGGCAGTGGCAATACCATCATTGCCAGAATCATAATGATGAATATTGGCCCCGCAAAGGTTTTCCAATTATTGCCGGCTAGAAACGTTGGTACCATTGTTTAGCTACTCATTTTTCTGATGATTAATAACTATTATCTAATTTACTATGCTTGATCCAGTCCATCTGGAATCGACAAATCACCAGGCAACTGTGGTGCGTTCCCTCCATAGGTTTGGTATCGTCGTAATTGAAAAACATAGGCGAGTACTTCTGCCACTGCGGTATAAAGTGTTTCAGGTATTTCAGCATCTAATTCGGCATGATGATATAAAGCACGCGCTAACGGTGGGGCTTCTAAAATTGGTACATTATGTTCTTCTCCTAACTGACGAATACGTGCAGCTAGCAAATGTACACCTTTAGCAACAACCTTAGGTGCGCCCATAACGCCATCTTGATAACGTAAAGCAACAGCATAATGTGTTGGATTAGTAACAATAACATCAGCTTTGGGGATTTCAGACATCATACGACGACGCGCGGCTTCTCGCTGAACACTGCGAATACGTGCCTTAACTTGCGGATCACCTTCTGTTTCTTTATTTTCTTTACGGATTTCCTCTTTGCTCATCTTAAGTTGCTTAGCGTGCTGCCATATCTGGAAAGGAACATCAATCGCTACGATTATTAGCATAGCACCAACAATAAAAATAAAGCTAATTCCTAATAATTCCCCCATGTGAGCTAAACCAAGATCAACCGGCATTTTTATTAAAGCAAACACAGCTTCCTTGTTTTGCCAGATCACTATGGCACCCACACCACCAATAATCAATGACTTGGCAATTGCTTTAACTAGTTCAATTAAGCCGCGAACTGAAAAAACTCTAGTAAAACCTTGAATCGGATTTAAGCGTTTGAAATCTGGAAACAATGCTTTCGAACTAATGAGCCAACCGCTTAGCATCATTGGTGCAAAAAATGCAGTTATAACTAACAAAAGAAATATTGGCCAAAGAGCAAGCAACCCCTCAAGTGCTAATTCACCTAACCGAATAAGCATTAAACTAGAATCAAATGCCATAGCTTGATCTATCTGCATACCCTCTTTCATGATACGAGATAAATCACTCATCAAGTTACCACCAAGAAACCACAATCCAGCCGCAGCCGCCATCAATACAGCAAATGTAGTAAGCTCCTGTGAGCGCGCAACTTGCCCATCTTCTCTTGCTTTTTCAATACGTTTGGGCGTAGCAGGTTCTGTTTTTTCAAGATCGCTGTCTTCTGCCATGCTAGACTCCTAATAATTATGAGTGAATTATCATCTAGTCGAGGCAAATTCAATGCAAGAAACAAACGATGATTCATCCTGCTATTTATTTAACACCACCTGTGAAAAAAGAGAATTAAGTGTAAACCTAGATCCTGCAGAATATACTTCGCACGTTCCTAAGGATCGAGAATAGAATAACCTGCGAAACTAACGCAGGATTTATGTTCATATTCAAGGCATGTAAATAGGCGCATAGCACGGCTATGTAACTGTTTACATAACGCAGAAGATGAGTGTAAATGCAAAGTGAGTTTCGCAAGTTATTCTCTTCTCGATCCTAAGTTACTTATATGAACATTGAATAGCTGATAGATTAAAGCAACAGTTCTGCTGCCAATCATTTTTATCTCCATATTGTCAAGTCGACATTTCAACTGCCTTTTTTGTGTGATAATCTTCTGCGCATAAATTTAGTCGAAAAGTTATATGAAACTTAGATCCCGCAAGTGATTATTTGCTGGATCTAGGTGAAACAAATTAATAAATAATATTTTTATGCTTATTTGTGGGTAGATATTTCGATTTTTAATTTAAACCTAGATTTTGCAAGTGATTGTACATGCCATATAAAACAGTTTGTTTCATATGCCTGCAGGGTCTAGATTAAACTTAAGGTGATACAAATGACTCCTTTTTTAGGTGAATTGATTGGTACTTTTATATTAGTTTTATTAGGTAATGGCGTTGTGGCCAATGTAGTATTAAATAAGTCCAAAGGGAATAATGCAGGTTGGCTAACCATTGCAGCCGGTTGGGGAATCGCGCTTTTTGTAGCTGTGTACGCCGTAGCAGCTTCTAGTGGAGCCCACTTAAATCCTGCAGTGAGTATTGGTTTGGCAGCAGCAGGTAAGTTTGCTTGGGCTGATGTACCGATTTACGCTGTTGGACAAATGTTAGGTGCTATGCTCGGCGCATTAATTGTTTGGGTTACTTATCGCCAACATTTCGATCAAACAACTGACCCTGATGCACAATTAGCTGCATTTTGTACTGGGCCAGCTATAAGAAGTCCAATTCACAATATTATTACTGAAGCTGTTGGAACTTTTATGTTGGTATTTGGGGTAATGATGATTGTCTCACCACATGCTAGTTTAGGAGCTCTAGACGCATTACCTGTAGCCTTACTGTTGTTTGGAATTGGTTTGTCACTAGGCGGGCCAACTGGCTTTGCAGTTAATCCTGCTCGTGATCTAGGGCCGCGCATTATGCATGCAATTTTACCAATGGCTAACAAACGTGATAGTGACTGGGGTTATGCTTTTGTTCCAGTCGTCGGAGGTATCATCGGAGGATTGGTTGCTGCAGCAGTTTACGCTATGCTGTAAACTTCAGCTATCAATTCAGGGCAAAATAGCCTGATTGTTAGCGTGGTAAGGTGCAATAACCGTAGGGTATTGCACCTTTTGTGTAAGCACATTTGTCTTTGACGAAATAAGTTAAAAAACAGCCGTATAATTTTTTCCTACAGCAAGATCCCAAGGGCGGCTGTAGACATGTACTTGTGAAGTTTCTTGTCCGTGTGAATTTACCAATAAACCATTAGCTTGTGTCCAGCCAAGTATACCTTCACTCAAATTGTAAGCATCCAATCCTTTTTGGCGTAATTCCTGCGCATAATAACCACTTCGATAGCCGATGGTGCAGTACACAATAATTTTATTATTTTGATAAGCATGATGATTGTTTTCAAAGTAATCTTGATCAATAGCACCAGCAATAATAGAAACATTACGTTCTTCTGCTGAGCGTACATCTACAATAATATAATCTGTTTTTTCATTAGCTGATAATACGTTAAGTGATTGCACTGAAAATTCAGGTAAATCTTTGAATTCAGATTTTACTAGTGCGTATGTTGCAGTAATAAAAAACTTTGGTGAAATATAACAAAGCACCGTAAAGCTGACTAAGCCAAGTAAACATATACCAAAAAAAGTTTTCATGATTTTCATATGTTGGGCGTAGCAGGTTCTATTTTTTTAAGGTAGCTATTTTCTACCATGCTAGACTCCTAATAGTTACGAATGAATTATTACCTAGATCCTGCAAGTGATTGCACACATACTGCACAATAGATTGTTCCATATAACAAACTTTATTCTTTAATAATATCAATAAATATTCTACGCAGGATAAATTTTACTTTATGAAACAATTTGTTACACATTATATGTGCGATCACTTGCAGGATCTAGGTATTATCTAATTAAAGTAAATTCAACGCAGGAAACAAACGATAATTAAGCCCACTACATTTTATCCTTCACGCACCTTAAATTGATGGTCTTCGCTATGTTCTGGCTATTCTACTTTGGTTTAATAACATGCAGGAAAGAATATAAAAATAATTTTATTTATCACCTAGATCCTGCAAGTGATCATA
>JAJFJL010000253.1 GCA_021774055.1 Nitrosomonas sp.
GCAACATTATTTTGATAATAGTACTGGCGGCTCTAATTATGAAAAAATAGAGAACTTTCCTAAATATCTATCACGCCAATCTTTGGCACGTTATCTTGCATTATATGAAATATTTAATAAGGCATTAACTGTACAAGGAGATGTTATTCAATGCGGTGTTAATTGGGGTGGATCTTTAATGTATTTTGGACTGCTTTCTGCAGTTTTAGAACCAGTAAATCTACAGCGACGTATTATTGGATTTGATACATTTGAGGGTTTTCCATCTATCCATAAAAAAGATCAGCAAGACTCTCAGCTAAAAAGTACAGAGATGCGTCCTGGTGGTTTTGATGCTGATGCTTACTCTGATTTATGTCATGCAATAGAACTTTTTGATCAAAATCGTTATATCGGGCATGTGAACAAAATGGTTCTTGTCAAAGGCGATGCCTGTAAAACTATCCCAGAGTTTTTAGCCGCGAACACCCATACCGTAATATCTGTTCTTCATCTTGACTTTGATTTATATGAACCAACATTTGTGGCATTAAAGAATTTTTTGCCTCGTATGCCCAAAGGAGCCATATTAATTTTTGATGAATTAAACAACCGCACATGGCCAGGGGAGACTGTAGCTGTTCTTGAGTCTTGTGGTTTAAAAAATCTTCGTATACAACGTATTCCTTTTGAGCCATACCTTTCTTATGCAATATTAGAATAATACCCGGATTCTGTAGGATCTATGTTATACATATTTGATTACACTTGCCATGACACAACAACAGATTATAACTAACCATGTCTTCTTTTGATTTTATTCCAACAGTTTTGGGTGGTGTTACGCTAATCCGTCGTAAACCAATAAAAGATGAACGTGGTTTTTTTGCAAGATTCTATTGTGCTGAGGAGTTTGCTGCCGCCGGTGTGACAAAGCCTATTGCTCAAATAAATCATACGTTAACATGTAAAAAAGGCACAGTAAGAGGGTTGCATTTTCAATATTCACCTCATGCCGAAACTAAAGTAGTTAGTTGTGTGAGAGGTAGTATTTTTGATGTAGCAGTAGATATCAGAAAAGATTCGCCAACCTTTTTGTCTTGGCATGGTGAGATTCTTTCTGCTGACAATCAAACAAGCCTAGTTGTTCCAGAAGGTTTTGCACATGGATTTCAAGCGTTAACTGATGATTGTGAAATAATTTATTGCGTAACTGCAGCTTATTCAAAGCAAAATGAAAGCATTATTAACGCAATAGATTCAATGATTGCAGTGTCATGGCCACAACCAATTACAGAAAGGTCTGCACGCGATAGTGAGCAGCCATATATTAATTCAACATTTCTCGGTATAGAACCGCATATAACCAAAAAGTCATGAAAAATTACTTAACAACTATGTTTTGGGGTACAAAAAATAAAGATGAGTTTGTCAAAGGAATACAACATTCGGTTAATCAAATATCACCACATGGTATTTTTACCGGTGATAATATTTTTACCTATGGGCGCAATTTAAGCTTTCTTGATGATGAGAAGTTTATGACAGCGTTTAATAAACATATTGAAACAGATGTGGAAGCTTCTGTTATTTGGCGTATAAATATTCTTTGCTGGGCAGCAAGGCAGAGTATGCGGATTGAAGGAGATTTTATTGAATGTGCTTGTTATAAAGGCATCTCTGCCAGAATCATTTGTGACTATACTGACTTTGGAAAAAGTGACAAACATTATTATTTATATGATTTATTTGAACATTCGTCAGATATGATTCACCACAGTATGCCTGAACATGGCGAAGATCTTTATACTAAAGTAAAAAATCGTTTTGCTGAGCTAGAACAAGTTCATGTAACACAAGGTGCTGTGCCAGAAGTATTGCATCAAATTTCTCCAGAGAAAATAGCATTCCTTCATCTTGATCTTAACAATGCTCCAGCCGAAATTGGTGCACTAGAATTATTGTTCGATCGAGTCTCGACTGGAGGCATAATCATTCTAGATGATTATGGATGGTTAGCTTATCGTGCACAAAAAGAAGCTGAAGATCCGTTTTTTGAAGAACGAGGCTATCGGGTTCTAGAATTACCTACCGGACAAGGTTTAATTATAAAGTAAATTTTTATCTATACAATAAATACGGCAAAACTTACTTATCAATTAGTGCAGATGAAATTTACAATACTTGGTGCTGGCGGCTTCATCGGTGGTCAATTATGTAACACACTTAATAAACAAAAAACTAACACAGTCTATGCGCCGTCTCGCCAAGACATAATGCTTAATTTAAATAATATATTAACTTATGATTTAGGTCATGTTTTTTATTGTATTGGATTAACAGCAAATTTTAGAGACCATCCCTTTAACACAATAGAGGCTCATGTTTGTCTATTAAAACAAATTCTTGAGCAGGGGTGTTTTGAGTCTCTAACTTACTTATCTAGCACACGTGTTTATGAGGGCGCAACAACAACTCAAGAATCAGCTGCTCTTCAAGTTTCACCTAGCAATCCTGGGCATCTCTATAATTTAAGTAAACTAATGGGAGAGTCTCTGTGTCTTTCTAGTGGATGTAAAATAAAAATTGTACGGCTCGCCAATGTTTTTGGCAGCAACATGCGCCCTAAAAACTTTATTTATCAAATACTGCAAGAAGCAGTCAGTAGTGGGAAAGTGCATTTCTTGACAGCACCTCAGTCTGCTAAAGATTATGTCTCGGTGTATGATGTTATCCGTTGGTTGCCCCAAATTGCATTGCATGGAAAGCATATGATTTACAATGTTGCTAGTGGCAAAAATATCAGTAATGCAGATATTGCTTCATTACTTGAACAAAATGGAATTGCTATAAGCTATGCTATGGGTGCACCGGAATGGTCATTCCCAGTTATTGATACAAATCGCTTAACGCAAGAGTTCGGTGATGCGCAAAGCAGCCTCTTCATCGAGTTTAATGATTTGTATCATTGTGTTAATCAATGAATAGTCGATTCTAAACAATAAGGTTGCCAATGAACGATGCTATTAAACAATTCGAAGCAGAAAAACTTGCCCGTATAGAAGCCTACGGAAAAGACATTAAATTCCAGAAGCAATCACGCGATTGGCTGGAAGAAAGTATGCGTAAATCCTATGTATACAATTTTTCCTGGTTAGGCCGCCCAATTATACAGAACCCTATTGACATGGTGGCCATGCAAGAGATTATTTGGAGCGTCAAACCTGATCTAATTATTGAAACTGGTATCGCACATGGTGGCTCATTAATTTTTTCAGCATCCATGCTGGTATTAAATGCAGCTTGTGGTGGTCCAGAAGATGCAGAAGTGCTGGGCATTGATATAGATATTCGGGCCCATAACCGCAAAGCAATAGAAGAGCACCCGTTATCCAAGCATATTACTATGATTGAAGGATCAAGCATTGCACCAGAGATAATTGCGCAGGTAAAAGAAAAAGCAAGAAAGAAAAAACGTATACTTGTTTGCATGGATTCTAACCATACTCACGATCATGTGCTTGCAGAATTAAACGCTTACGCATCTCTCACGAGTGTTGGAAGTTATTGTGTTGTTTTTGATACGTTTGTAGAAGATGTGCCGGCTAATGTTTTTCATAATCGCCCTTGGCACCCAGGTAACAGCCCAAAATCTGCTGTCTGGGAATATCTTGAAACACACTCTGAATTTGAAATTGACAAGAGTATCCAGAATAAACTAATGATTACACTGGTACCAGATGGTTATTTAAAACGTATTTATTAACTCAATACCTTCGCTAAGATCTTGGTAGGGTGGATAAGCAAAGCGCATCCACCGATTAGTATGTGAATAAAAAGGTGGGTGTACTATCGTTTACCCGTCTTATGTTTTGTCAGATTAAGAATTTTTCTGATTATTGGAATGTTTGTTGTGTTTCATTCCTTTCTTCAATTATTAAATCTCGATATGGTTTTAGTAGCCAAATATAAATTTAAATAATACCGACATTCCGCATACCAAAACAAAAACCAGGCATTTAAATTCCCTATGAAAATCATATAGTAAACGTTACTTTAAGCCGTCCACGAAAAATCAATGACTTAGATTTTTTATAAAACCAATTTTATTTCAATGAGTTGCAAGAGTTGAAAAATCAGATTTTTGAATTTTTGTTTTTTATATTTTAAGTATCTGTTTAATATCATGCAGTTAAGGTGTGCGGAATGTCGGATAATAAGTACCCACGTAAAATTAATTTAACTAAAAAAATGGCATAACAAACAATTATTTTCTGCTATAAGCCTCAAGATCTAGTGATTTACATAAAATAATTAACCGCTGAAGAAATTACAAAATTAAGTTAAATTAATTTT
>JAJFJL010000254.1 GCA_021774055.1 Nitrosomonas sp.
AGAGCCGCCAGTACTATTATCAATATAATGTTGCATGTTCTGGCGATAATCTCGTTCAGTTGTTGTATTTTGCTTTGCCTGTCGAAAACGTGATGGATCTTTTTTATTATCCGTCATTATATTAACTTCTAACCTTAATAACTTGATTATGCTGCATCTTAACAACAGAATTAAATGGTAAATTTTGAGTAAGCACACATCCAGAAGGAATTAAACAACTATCCTCGATAGTAAGATATGGCTCCACTAAAACTCCCATACCAAATTTCACCTGATTCCCAATTGTTACCGCCCCAGATGTAGTGAAACGAGGGCCAAAGGTACAATGATTACCTACTTTAGTATGATGCTCAATACAGGCATGACTGGCAAGAAAATTGTTATCTCCTAATACACAAAAGGGTGCTAAGTAAGCATTTCCCATAATTAGATTGCCTTCGCCCATAGATACATAGCTTTTAACTACAGAAGTTGGGTCAATCACATTGGCGAAACATATACCTTGGTCTCGTAAATTATTAAAAATCGTGACACGATCTATGATACTTGCAGTAACACAAATTATTGCAGCATCAAAATCTTTCTTCTGCCAAAGCTCAGCAGCCAGGTTGTTGTTACCAATAACAGGTACACCCATTATAGTTTTGCCATGTAATGCGGCATTGTTGTCAAGAATTCCAACTGCTCGTTGATGCTGTATTCGTGACAGGGTCTCTAAAGTTATAGCACCCCCACCGGCACCTCCACCAATTAATAGTATACGTTGAGGTCGTAAATTAGGGTTAGCATCTTCCAATAAATCTTTACCAACAAACCTTGATTTATTAAATTCTAATACATCTGCTTCGGTGATAACGCTATCAGCATGCTTAGCAGTCAAATCTGCTAGATCTACACCAAGTTTCTTGGCTACTAATTCAGCTTTCTTTGTCCATTTACGCTCTGTTGTCGCTGATTCTGATTTTTCTAAGGAAGTTATAAAGTCACTGTAATCTTCATTAGGAGTGGCTGTAATTACTGCAATTAGTTGGTCATTTTTAACAACTTGACCCTTCTTCACCAAATATCGAATAAAACCATCCGCTTCAGCCACAATATCATGCGCAGCTTTAGTGGTTTCCACAATACATATCTCATTACCACGGTTAACTGCTTTTTTATCTTCAATGCACCAATCAACAATAATTGCTTGATCTTCATTAGCATTTAGAACTGGCATACGTACTACTACTGTATTCATGACATTAACTCCCATACTGCATTCTCAATGTCTTGCGCAGAAATTAGCGTTTTAATTTCTAACTGGCGTGCCGCTGGAATTGCCTGCGATGCTGAGGCTAGCCTTGCAATAGGTGCAGCTAATTTGCCATGCAAGTTTTCATAAAGTAGCGCAGCTATTTCACTGCCCCAATTAAACCCTGCACTACTTTCTTCACAAAGAACTATACGCCCACATTGCGCACCATAGCGTGTTAAAGTTTCAACCGGTACAGGCCATAGACTTGATGGAAATACTGCGTTTACATTAAGTTCATCATCATGCAGCTTAGCTAATAAAGGTACAATTTCTAGACTTAATCCACCATAAGCAATAATCGTAACATCTGGCTTACCTGTGCTGAAATTACGTAATGCTACCGTAGGATAGCCTGATATTTCTACACTTTGTTCCATAAATACATGCACATGTTGTTCCAAAGGATATAGCAGTTTATTTTCAATAAATAATACTGGATCGTCATCATTAAGGATTGCATATTTCAATATATCATTTGTCGCATGTAAGTGACTGGGGGCGACAACCTTAATGCCTGGTATTCCAAGAAACATTTTCTCTAGGCTTTGGCTATGTGTTGCACCATAACCACGCCCACCGCCCATTGGGGTTCGGATTACCAGCGGCACTTTTACTTGATTGTTATACATATCAGGAAATTTCGCCATATGGTTCACAATTTGATCACTACAAAGTGTTAAAAAATCTCCAAACATAATTTCTATGACTGGCCTAAAGCCACGTAACGCCATACCCACGGCCACACCAGTAAAACCGCCTTCACAAATAGGTGTGCTAATAACTCGCTCGGGAAAACATGTAGACAAACCTTTGGTAACTTTAAATGCACCACCATATGGATCTACAATATCTTCGCCAAGAACAATCACTTTCCGATTAGCAGTTAATGCCTCTTTTAACCCTGACTGCAAACCTGATAAATAGCTTGCCACTACTATTCCTTCCTCAAATTGGCCACCAATAACGCTACTTCCTGGCGGATTTGTTTTTCAATTGAAGTAACCCAAGAAGGATCAAGTTTTTTACGCAAACGAGATAAAGGTTCTTGTTGTTGGTGGAGATCAATTTCTTTGGGATCTCTTAAGTCATCTCCTTTACTATGAGGACCAATTCTATAGGTGCGCATAAACATTAAACGTGGCGTGCACTGTGTACGAATTTCATTAATTAAATGCTGCGTTGTGTGATAAACCTCTTCTACATCATTGCCGTCAATATCAACCATTGGCACACCAAAAGACTCACTGCGCTGTTCCAACATGCCAGAATGTTGTGCGTTCCAATGTGTACTTTGTGCATACTGATTATTCTCTACTGCAAACATAATTGGCAATTTCCATAAGGCCGCCATATTCATAGCCTCATAAACAGCACCTTCTGCCATTGCACCGTCACCCATAAATTGCACAACTACTGCGCCACTTCCTTTAAGCTTCTCAGCAAATGCCATACCTACGGCAACTGGTGCCATGCCACCAAGAATTCCATTGGAATAAAAATTTTTCATTTGTAAGTGCTGACTGCCACCAATGCCACCACAAACACCGCTTGGTTGGCCAAGTATCTCTGCCACCAAACTACTAGTATCTCCGCAATAAGCAAGAAAATGGCCATGCCCTCGATGATTTGAACAAATAATATCAAGATCTAAGTTAAGCGCAGATATTAACCCAACTGCAACTGCTTCTTGCCCCAAGCAAGTATGTACCGTGCCGCCAATTACGCCTTGTGCAAACAAATCAAGAAAAGTTTCTTCGACAACTCGAATATGAGTCATTTCTTGAAAAAATGATCGCAAACATTTCGGACGATTATTCACTAACATGAGTATTTTTAAGCATCCTTCATTATTCGGTTTATATTTAAGGTAGGGGGTGTTTTACGCACCAACGTTATAAATGGTGCATGGAATGCACCCTACTTTTGGTTTATTTTTTATACTGGAAAATTATTTCTTAATACAGACAAAAACTTCAGGTTGTAATATTTTCTTCTGTGTATTCTGTAATTTGTTGCAATGTAATGGCACGCATATTTTGTTTATTACACCAAGACTGATGCCATGCAATTGTTTTGTTTAACGCTGTTTCTAAATTCCACTTTGGTTTCCAGCCTAATTTAATGTGTGCCTTACTACTATCTAATTTTAAATAATTAGCCTCATGCAGTTGTGATTCTTCACAGCATCGCCAGTTGACATCGCTGCGTATTTCAGCCATCCGTTCAACAATCCACTGTACTGAATAAGTTGCATCATAACTTGGACCAAAATTCCATGCTTCAGCAAAACTTGCACCTTCCACATATAGTCGCTCTGCTAGCATCAAGTAACCAGAAAGTGGTTCTAATACATGTTGCCAAGGTCGTATCGAATTAGGCGCACGAATTTTTAATATCTCTCCAGCATCCAAGGCACGCAAAAAATCAGGAATCAAACGATCTTTGGCCCAATCACCACCACCGATAACATTACCTGCTCTAGCACTAGCCAACGCAACACCCATTGACTCTAGATAGGATTGGCGATAGGCTGCAGTAACCAATTCCGAGCAAGCTTTACTGCTGGAATATGGATCAGAACCGCCCATTGGTTCATTTTCACGATATCCCCATACCCATTCGCGATTTTCATAGCATTTGTCTGTCGTGATATTGATGACGGCTTTTATACTAGGTATTTTTCGTACAGCATCCAGCAAATTTACTATTCCCATCACATTTGTAGCATAAGTTTCTGCGGGGTGAGCATAGGAGTAATGTACTAAGGGTTGTGCGGCCAGATGAAAAACAATTTGTGGGCTTGTTGCTTGTATACTTTTAAGAAGGTTGTCGGCATCTTTAATATCAGCAATTCTACTACTTTGCATACCTCCGTCAATATTAGCAACAGTAAAAAAATTCGGCTCAGTAGGAGGATTAAGTGCGTAACCATATACCTCTGCTCCCATACTCTGCAGCCATAATGACAACCATCCTCCCTTAAATCCAGTATGCCCGGTAACAAAAACACGCTTGTTTTTCCAGAAGTTCTTTTTTATTCCCATTTTTTCCACGGTGCTTTGTCATCCTGCCATAGCTTCTCTAAATAATTTTTATCGCGTAGAGTATCCATTGGCTGCCAAAAACCATTATGTTCAAATGCCATCAAGTCATCTTTTGCGGCTAAGTGATTGAGTGGTTTTCCTTCCCAGTGTGTCATGTCGTTATCAATAAGATCAAGGCAGCTTGGTGATAGCACGAAAAATCCACCATTAATCCAACCACCATCACCTTGTGGTTTTTCAATAAAACCACGCACAGATTTTCCTTCCATATTTAGTGATCCATAACGACCCGGTGGTTGTACTGCAGTCACTGTTGCACGCTTACCGTGTTGTTTGTGAAATTCCACTAGTTGAGTAATATTTATGTCAGCTACGCCATCTCCATAGGTAAAACAAAAAGCATCTTCATTCTTAACATATTGTGCAACACGTTTTAAACGCCCACCTGTCATGCTATTTTCGCCAGTATCTACTAAAGTAACCCGCCATGGCTCAACATGTTGCTCATGAACTTCCATTTCATTATTTTTCATACAGAAAGTTACATCTGACATATGTAAAAAATAGTTGGCAAAATATTCTTTAATTACATACCCTTTATAACCGCAGCATATAATAAATTCATGAATATTATGGGCTGAATATATTTTCATTATGTGCCATAGAATTGGTCTACCACCTATTTCTATCATTGGCTTTGGTCGTAATGTTGTTTCTTCACTGATCCGTGTTCCTAGACCACCGGCAAGTATGATCGCTTTCATAATTTATTGTCCTTAGGAACATATCTGGGATAAATTAGGTAATATGTGGACGTGTAAACAAACGTATAGCACAGCCACGTAACTGCTTACATAACGTAGAAGATGAGTATAAATACAAAGCGAGTTGGCTAATTTGTTTCATGTACGTTCCTTAGTACACCAGGTTTTCCACATATTGCGATAAGCTTGTTCAATCTTTAATGCAAAGCCTTCCTCATCTCTTAGTGGGCTATTTTCCATTTGATCACGTAAAGTAGCACGCACAGCTGACAAATGATTCAAATCACCTGCTAATTCAACTGCTTTATTAATATAATCTTCTTCGCTTTCAGCTATCCATTCTGGGTGCCCTAGTCCGTGCAAAATACAACTGCCCAGACGTCCAACTGAAGGCCGCCCAGCTAACGTAATGTATGGTACACCCATGTACAATGTTTCAAACAAAGTGGCGCCAGAGTTATGTGGGAAACAATCCAAACCGATGTCGGTACTACGTAGCACATCCCACGGCGGGCTATGATAACCAATTTGTAATCTTTCCCTAGTAATACCATGTGCAGCAAATTTATCAGCAAACATATCCTGCATACACTTTCCAATGAAAGCTTTGCTATCAATTATCAACTGTGAGTTTTCTACCTGCTTAAGAATTTCCGACCAAACCCGAATTGTCCGGTAGTTAATGCGAATTGGGCGAGTTAATGTACCGAAGGTAACATATCCCTTGGTTGACGCTGGCAGAGCATTGACTTCTCCCATACCCTTAGCCGGTCGATAGCCAAAACTTGGTGTTGCAACTCTATAGGGTGTTTCAGAAAAAAGGTATTCGCTACCTGGTGGAACCGTAGCTATATCTGTTAAAAAATAGTCAATTGCTGTTAATCCAGTAGTATAACCATACCCTAACCATGATATTGATACCGGCGCAGGTTTTCGGGCAAGTACTTGCAATCTGTTTTTTTCAGTATGACCCGCCAAGTCGATTAAAACATCAATTCTATCTGTACGAATACGCTCAGCCAATGCACTGTCAGACATGCCATTAGTTAGAATCCAGTGATCTACATAGCCTTTCAAACGTTTGCTCACTAAGTCTTCTGTTGTCAGTTCTGCATAGGCATATACTTCAACGGCTTGTTTATTATGCCGAGACAACAAAGGTTCAATAAAATACTGTACAGAATGACTTCTGAAGTCTGAAGACACATATCCTATTTTCAGTCGGCGACTTATGCTACGATCATTATAATGATATTGCCAATCTTCTTTATGAGGCAAGCAATATTTTACATCGTATTCTTGATAAACCTCGAATATCTCTTCTGCAGTCTTATCTGGATGATAATTTAGGATAAATAATAAATTATGGAAAGCAAAATCACCACCAGATTTAACCTGGTTTAATTTAACTTCTAGCGCGTTACGGTAATAGGTCTCTGCTTCATCCAGTTGCCCCAGATTTTGTAACGTATTACCTAAATTATTAAGTACTTCCACATTATTTGGCTTTATTTCTAGTGCTTTTAAGAAGCAGGTCTCAGCCTTATTAAACTGTGCTCGTTTTTGATAAACATTACCTAATGTCAGATATGATAATGCATGGTTTGGATTTATTTTTAAAGCTTGGTTACAGCAAGCAATTGCTTCGTCTAGCCGCCCAAGTTCCTGCAAAACATTGCTCAAATTATTGTATGCGTTAATATAGTTTGGTTTAATTCTAAGCACATACCGGTAACTAGCTTCAGCTTCTTTAAAAAGATTGAGTGCTTGCAAAATAATCCCTAATGTATTATGTGCTTCAGCTGAATCTGGATTAATTTTTACTGCCTGATCGCAATAAATTTTTGCTTCGTCTAATCGTCCTAATTCCTGCAACGTATTACTCAAGTTATTGTACGCATCAGCATAGTCAGGTTTGATTCGCAGTGCATGCTGAAAACTTATTTCCGCCTCTTTAAGAAGATTCCGTTCTTGCAAAATAACACCCAATGTATTAAGTGCCTTAGCTGAATCTGGATTTATCCGCAACGCCCTTCGACAACTTACTTCTGCTTCGTTATACCGCTTCAAGTCGTTTAGGGTGATAGCTAAATTATTATGTATTTCATCGTTATCTGGCTCAAGTTCTGCCGCTGTTTGTAGAGGCAAAAGGGCACTCTCACTTTGTTCCATATGTTTTAATACAGAACCTAATACTTTCCAACCAAAGGCATAATTAGGAAAATATTCTATCATTTGCTTGGCTAACCTTATGGCTTCCGTGTATTGCCCTTCATTAAACAAATTAACCAGCTCATTTTTACGTGTTTCGACATTATCTGGTGCAAGCTCTATTACCTTTCGTAAAGGAGATAATGCCTCTTTATTTCTCCCTATCTGTTGGAGTGCTGTACCTAGCATTCTCCACCCAAAGGCATAGCTTGGATAATTCCTTGTCATTTTCTTGGCAAAAAATATAACCTTTGCATATTCTCCCCCGCTAAACAAATTAACTAGCGTATTGATCTCGTTAGATGAAGGTACTTTTATTTTGTGCAAAGAGTGTTTTTTATTAATTTCTGCTGTTTTATTCTTTAAGTCTATTTTTGCAACATATAATAATTTTTCGGCAGGAAGCTGAGCCCATGATTGCTTTGCTCTTTGCATGTTATATTCTAAGCATTCAGCCAAAACAGTTAACATTTCCCCTTGTAATCCATGTTGTTGTCCCACCTGCAGTACTTGCAAAGCAATTTCAGTTTTACCTGTCACTATTAACGCATCAATATAATTAAACCAATGCTCTGCTTGTTCTGGGTTTGCTTCTAATACAGTGCTGAATTGTTCCAGTCCCTCCGCAGCTAATTTAACCCGTTCTTTTAGTAGGCTTAGATTGTGGTGTACATCTGGATGATCAGGTTGAAATTGAAGAATAATACGATAAAGATATTCAGCATCCTGTAAATGACCAGCTTGGTGATGAGAGGCTGCTTTTTGGAAAGCTTGCTCAATAGTCATTAATGTACCATCTTGTTTCAGTGTGTTTTGAGTCACAATTCACTTCTCGTTATGTATTACACCTTAGTTGTTGAAACAAGATATCTTTTAATCATTACTAGCATTATCTACTATGAATAAATAGGATACTGAAGAAACAATCTTTTAAAAAAACTTAGCTATTTGATATTTATAGCCTATATTTTTGCAATTGGACAGTTACTAATTTCCACGTCCCTTAGTACACCAAGTTTCCCACATAGTGCGATAAGCTTGTTCAACCTTTAATGCAAAACTTTTCTCGTCTCTTAGCGGGCTATTTTCCATTTGATTACGTAAAGTAGCACGCACTACTGACAAATGATTTAAATCGCTTGCTAATTCAACTGCTTTATTAACATAATCTTCTTCGCTTTCAGCTATCCATTCTGAATGCCCTAGTCCGTGCAAAATACAACTGCCTAAACGCCCAACTGAAGGCCGTCCAGCTAATGTAATGTATGGTACGCCCATGTACAATGTTTCAAATAAAGTGGCACCTGAGTTATGTGGAAAACAATCCAAACCGATATCGGTACTACGTAACACATCCCACGGCGGGCTATGATAACCAATTTGCAACCTTTCTCGAGTAATACCATGCGCTGCAAATTTATCTGCTAACATATCCTGCATATACTTTCCGCTGAAAGATCTGCTATCAATAATTAATTGTGAATTTGGCACCTGTTTAAGAATTTCTGACCAGACTCGAATTGTCCGGTGATTGATACGCACTGGGCGAGTTAATGTACCGAAGGTAACATACCCCTTTGTTGACGCTGGCAACACATTGACTTCTCCCATACCTTCAGCCGGTCGATAGCTAAAGCTTGGTGTTGCAATTCTATATGGCGTCTCGGAAAAAAGAGCTTCGCTGCCCAGCGGGACTGTAGTTATATCTGTTAAAAAATAATCAATTGCGGTTAATCCAGTAGTATAACCATACCCTAACCATGATATTGATACCGGCGTAGGTTTACGAGCAAATACTTGCAATCTAGTTTTTGCAGTATGCCCTGCCAAATCGACTAGTATATCAATATCATCAGCACGAATACGCTCTGTCAATGCAATGTCAGATACGCCTATAGTTGGAATCCAGTGATCCACATAGTCTTTGAAACGTGCACTCACTAAATCTTCTTTTGTAAGCTCCGCATAAGCATATACTTCAACAGCTTGTTTATTATGGTGAGCCAATAAGGGTTCAATAAAATAGTGTACAGAATGATTTCTGAAGTCCGGTGATACATAGCCTATTTTTAGTCGGCGTTGTATATCGCGACTGTTGTTATGAGGTTGCCATTCAGCTTGGTGGAATAAGCAGTACTTATTGTTATATTCTTGATAAACTTTAAATATCTCTTCTGCAGTTTTATCTGGATGGTAATTTATGGTAAACAATAAATTACGGAAAGCCAGATCATCACCAGATTCAATCTTCAATGCTTGTTGGAAGCAGGTTTCAGTTTCATCAAATCTTCCCAAGCGGTGTAATGTGTTACCTAAATTAATGTAAGCCAAAGCGCTGCCGGGGTCAATTTCTAATGCTTTCCTACAGCAAGCCTCCGCCTCATCTAAGCGCCCTAAAATCTGTAGTGTGTTGCCTAAATTATGATAGGCAGAAACATCATTCGGCTTAGCCTCTATTACCTTCCTAAAGGATGATTCAGCTTTATTTAATTTCCCAAGATCCTGCGAAACGTTACCCATCATTAACTGAGCCGAAATAAAATTTGGCTTGATTTCCAGTGTCTTACGATAGCAAGTCTCAGATTCATCTAGTCGTCCTTGAGTTTGCAATATATTACCTAAATTATTATAGGCTTCTGCTAGATTCGGTTTTATTTTTATTGCCTGCACGAAGCATGCTTCAGCTTTATCCAATTGCTCAAGTTCTCGATAGATATTTCCTAATGTTAAGTGTGCTGATGCGTAATTTGGATCCACTTTTAACGCTTTATGGCAATAGTCTTTTGCTTCATCTAAACGCCCCTGTTCTTGAAGGGTATTACTTAAGTTATTGCACGCACCAGTATAATTTGGTTTTATCTGTAGTGCATGTTGATAGCTAGCTTCTGCTTCATCAAGACGATTAAGTGCTTGTAAAATAATCCCTAGTGTATTGTGTGTTTCTGCTGACTCTGGATCAAGCTGTAACGATCTTCGACAGCTTATTTCCGCTTCTTTAGAGAATTCCAATTCGTTTAGGGTAATAGCCAAATTATTATGAGCTTCAGCATCATCTGGTGAAAACTCAACTGCTTTTTTAAGAGAAAGCAAGGCATCTTTACTTTGGTCTATCTGTTTTAGCACCGAACCTAGCACTTTCCAGCCAAATGCATAATTAGGGCAATCTTCTGTCATTTGCTTGGATAACTGGATAACCTCTGTATATTTCCCTTTATTAAACAAATCAACCAATGTATTTTTACGTGTTTCGGCATCATCTGGCGCAAGCTTTACCACTTTTTGCAAAGGGAGTAACGCTTCTTTATTTCGCCCTGTTTGTTGCAGCGCTGTTCCTAGCATTCTCCAACCAAAAGCATAACCCGGGTAATTTTTTGTCATTTTCCTAGAAAGTGATATAACTTTTATATATTCTCCTTTGTTAAACAGATTAATTAGTACACTTGTTTGTTGAGATGAAGGTGTTTTTATTTTTTTTGATGAATATTTTTTGCTCTGCTTAGTAGACTTGTCATTAGTTTTTATTACGTTGTTTTTTAAATTTATTTTTTCTATTTGCAATAATTCCTCGGCCGGAATCTGATTCCATGATTGCTTCGCTCTTTGTCTATCATATTCTAAACGCTCAGCTAGGATAGATAACATTTCACCCTGTAATCCATGTTTCCGCCCCACTTGTAATACTTGTTGAGCAATCTCAATTTGACCGGTCACTAATAACGCATCAATATAGTTAAACCAATGTTCTGCTTGTTCTGGACTGGCTTCTAATACAGCGTTAAATTGCTCCAAACCCTGAGTAGCTAATTTAACTTGCTCTTCCAACAAACTTATGTTGTGCGGCACATCTGGATGATCAGGCTGAAATTGAAGAATAATACGATAAAGATATTCAGCATCTTGTAAATGACCAGCTTTATGATGAGTAACTGCTCTTTGGAAAGCTTGCTCAATAGTCATTAATGTACTTGGTGGTGGTTGCTGCATCTTGGTGTCAGTCATAATTTGTGATGTACGAAATATACCTTTTTTATTAAAGCGATCTCAGTACGAAATGTCAGCTGAGCCTAGTGTTACCACGTTCTTGAAATAAAAGTGGAGTTATTTGATAACTCTAAATGATCACCATTTTGGGCAATAACATACAGTCCTTTTTTAATTGCACAAGTGGCCACATTTTTTGGTATTACCATCCCTGCCACTGCACCTAAAATACGATTCTCTTTGTAACAAGGAATCAATCGTTTGATTTTCTTCAGTCTCTCAACATGCTCATCAATACTTAAATTACTTTTACATTCAATTGCAATGCTATCTTTATCATTAACAACCAACAAGTCAATTTCTAAGCCTTCTTCCGCTCTAGTAACGGAAATATTTTGCTGAACCTTATGAATATCAATACCATATTACTGAAATAGCCTTACAGCTACTGGACGTACAACCTCTTCTACAAACTCTCCTAGTCTATTACCTAATCGTACAATATTCGTACTAAATGCCTGGATCTTTTTATCGGTCTCTTGAAACTTCTTATCAGTCTCTTTTTGACTAACAGATAGCTCTCTGATTAGTATTAATATTATGTACCCGTTAATTTGATATATGGAACAATCTGCTGTGCAGTATGTGTGCGATTACTTGCAGGATCTAGGTGTTATCGTTAAATTTCAGTGTTACCGCATACAACAGACCTACTTACAGCAAACCCCACTCTTTAAAAATATCAATAAGTATTCTACGCAAAATAAAACTCACCCTGCAAAATAATTTGCTGCACATTACAGGTACGATTACCGACGAAATCTAGATGGCAAAAAATCATGAATGTTAAATCTTAGGTTATCGATTAATTTAATTGGTTCGCTAAACTTTCAAAAATGTCGTCCGATAATAACTACTAACAGCGGCTCAACTCTCTCTTAGATTATAGGGAGAAGCCAGTATCTAAGGCAATAATGCCAAGCACTAAGTGCTTAACTAATAGGGAAGGAGAACTAAAATGCCTCAAATGATAAATTCCAACATATCCTCACTATCCGCACAACGTAACCTTAATACTTCACAAAGTGCATTGACAACCTCTTTAGAACGTTTGTCTTCTGGTCTACGGATTAATAGTGCGAAAGATGATGCTGCAGGATTGGCTATTTCTGAAAGAATGACCTCACAAATTCGTGGATTGAATCAAGCTGCGCGAAATGCAAATGATGGTATTTCATTGGCACAAACAGCTGAAGGCGCGCTAGATGAGATTGGCAATAATTTACAACGTATCCGTGAGCTAGCGGTGCAGTCATCCAATGCAACCAATAGTGCCAGTGATCGAGCTGCATTACAGGCTGAAGTAACGCAATTATCTGCTGAGATAACTCGTGTTGCTGGCCAGACTGAGTTTAATGGAACAAGTCTTCTTGATGGGTCTTTCACTAATAAAAGCTTTCAGATAGGCGCTAATGCTAATCAAACAATTGATGTTCCACAGATTGCTGATGCTCGCTCAGCTGCACTAGGTAACAATACACTAGATACAGACGGAAGTAAGGCAGGCACTACCATAGCTGCGGCCACAGATTTAGCAGCCGCCGCTTCTACTGCAGCTAATGTTCTTTTAGTAGAAACTGATTTACAACTGACCAATAATCAGGGCACGACCGGTCTTATTTCCTATGCTGCAGGGGCTAGTGCAGAGACGGTTGCTGGAGCAATCAATACTGCAGGAAACTCACTTGGTATTGAAGCAGAAGCTAGCAACACCACTACTATAGGAGGCCTGTCTGTTGGAGGTACAGTTGCTTTTAGCTTAAATGGTGAAGCAATATCAGCAGGTGTTTCAGATCCAGCTGATTTAACTAGTTTGGCTTCAGCAATTAACGGAAAAGCAAATACAACTGGGGTAACAGCTTCATTTCAAACGGATGGTGATAAAACCACCCTCACATTAACAAATGAAACTGGAGCAAACATTGCACTTGAAAATTTTGTTGGTGGTGTAACAGGAGATACAGCGACAGCCACTTTTGGAGGTCAAACACTAACAGAAGGGGCGGCTGATTCAGCAATAGCAAATGGAACAATTACGCTTTCAAGCGCAGATGGCTCCATTGCTGCAGCAAATGCCAACACTGACTTATTTACTGCAACTGTTAGTACATTTGGCGCTGTTGCTGACGTAGACATTTCAACATCAGATGGTTCACAATCTGCAATTGATGTATTGGATGCAGCACTAGCCCAAGTTAATGATTCACGAGCTGATTTAGGTGCAGTTCAAAACCGCTTTTCTTCAACAGTCGCTAATTTGCAGAATACATCTGAAAACTTGTCTGCAGCACGAAGTCGAATACAAGACACTGATTTTGCATCAGAGACTGCCAGCTTGACAAGAGGACAGATTCTACAGCAGGCAGGGGTTGCAATGTTATCACAAGCTAATTCTCTACCGAATAATGTTCTTTCATTATTACGTTAAGCTAAAAACAAGAAGTTAATAGTGAGCAGATAGGTTAGTAGCAAAATGGCCTATCGCTCACTTTAGTTAAATAAAACATTTCAAGATGTTAAATAAAAAGTAAACTTTTAGTTTCTTTGTTATGCAATACTAACACCTTGCTTTTTATCATTTAGTCCTGATGTGAAAATGATAAAGTAATGATACTTATCCATTTTCTTCAAGGAGTCATAACATGTCAATTGATCCATTAGCTGCATCGGGCAATCTACTACGGCAGCAATCGACACCAGAGCAAGTGTCAGCACCTCGTGTCAACAATATAACACCTCCGCCTACAGAGAAAGTACAAGCTGAATTGCCTACAGAGGCAGCCTCAAAAGAGGATATTCAACAAGCAGTTGAACAGATCCAACAAGTTACAGAAAGTCTGACACAAAATTTACGATTTTCTATTGATGAAGATACCGGCATTACCGTTATTAAAGTGACTGATTCACAAACGCAAGAAGTGATACGTCAAATACCAACAGAAGAAGCGGTTTCCCTTGCACGTACCTTAGATAAGGTACAAGGCTTATTGTTTAGCGACAAAGCGTAATTTTAATCTTATAACAGGATAAAGAAAATGCTTGCGACACCAGGAATTGGCTCAGGATTAGATATCAACAGCATTGTTGATCAGCTAATGGCGGTTGAAAGTAGACCACTGAATGTATTGGCTAGTAAAGAGGCTAAGCAACAATCCCAATTGAGTGCTTTTGGTAGCTTGAAAGGGGCACTATCTTCTTTTCAAACCAATGCACATACGTTATCTAATTCAACTAATTTTTCTGCAGTAAAAGCAAGTTTTTCTGACGATAGCATTGCATCTGTCAGTGCGACTTCAGCTGCTGTTGCTGGTAGTTTTTCAGTTGAAGTGCAAGACTTAGCACAAGCACAGAAGGTTAAATCTGGCAATTTTGCCTCGTCTACTGATACTGTGGGCAGTGGCTCACTGACTATTCAGTTTGGGACTTATAGTGGCGGTGCTTTTACCCTTAACCCAGAGAAAGTAGCACAGTCAGTTACTATTTCTTCCGGACAATCTTCTTTATCCGGGGTACGTGATGCTATTAATGATGCAGATATTGGCATTTCAGCTAGTATTGTTAACGATGGCAGCGGCAACCGATTGGTAGTGGCATCAAAAGATACTGGCTTGAGCAATGCGTTAAAAATCACAGTAACAGATGATGATCTAGATAATACAGATAATGTCTCTGGTTTATCGCGACTAGCTTTTGATGCTTCTACCGGCGGCACTATGAATCTTACTGAGACAGTTGCTGCAAAAAATGCCGCATTGGTTATTGATGGCATTAATATCAGCAAATCATCCAATACAATCAGCGATGCCATTGAAGGGGTAACCTTAGATCTAAAAAAAGCAGATATTGGCAATACATCAACTCTGACAGTGGCACGAGACACATCTAAAGTTCAGGCTTCGATAAAATCATTTGTAAGTGCTTTTAATGATCTTAATAACACCATTAGTAACTTATCCAGATTTGACTCTGAGAATAATCGTGCATCTGTATTAACTGGAGATTCTACCGTAAGGTCGGTTCAATCGCAGTTACGCGGAGTATTTAACACCCCCTTATCAACAGCAGGCGGTGGCCTGACAACATTATCTGATATCGGCATTACATTTCAAAAAGATGGCACGCTTCAATTAGATTCAAGCAAGCTGGGCGAGGTTTTAAGTGATACTACTAAGGATGTGTCAACGTTATTTGCTGCTATTGCAAAAACAAATGATAGTTTAGTTTCATTTGTTGACTCTTCATTAGAAACGCAAAATGGTTCTTACGCTTTAAATATTACACAGCTTGCTACTCAGGGAAAAACAGATGGTAGTAGTGCTGCGGTATTAACAATTAATGCAGGCAGTAATGATGTGCTTAATTTTGATGTTGATGGTATCAGTGCCAGCATCACCTTAGCAGCCGCCACTTATACAGCTGACAGCTTGTCTGCAGAAATACAATCTAAAATTAATGGTGCAACTGCTATTAAGGATGCAGGTGTTAGTGTAAGTGTTACACAGTCAACTGGTATATTAAGCATTACTTCTGACAGTTATGGTTCAGATTCAACGGCATCCGTAACTAGCGGGACCGGGTTAACTGATTTATTTGGCACCCCAGTTGACGCGGATGGCGTTGATGTTGCTGGTACCATTGGCGGCGCTACTGCAACAGGTTCAGGCCAAACGCTTACTGGCGCAGGTGGCAGCAGTGGTTTAGTACTGGAAATAACCGGCGGGGCTGTTGGTGACCGTGGCAGCGTAGACTTTGCACGCGGATTTGCGGTTAAACTTGATAAATTAATAGAAAGCATGCTGGAAAACGACAGCTTGATTGATAGTCGTATTGATGGCATTAATTCAACAATTAAAGATATTGGCAATCAGCGTGAATCAATTGGCCGTCGCTTGGAAAGTACGGAAAGTAGAATCCGCGCACAATTTACATCATTGGATATTTTAGTTGCTAGCATGACCCAAACTAGTAATTTTTTGCAACAACAATTGGCTAGCCTGCCAAAAATAGGTAGCTAACCACACCCTAGTTAGAGACCCATAGATTCGTAGCTTGGAGAAGCGCAGTGGAATCCGGGAATAGGTAACACAATGTACTCCTGATCTACTCGCTATCCATTTGACTCCAGGCATCGTAATTCCGAATTCCACAAGCTTCATCCAGGCTACTTACTTTAGGAATATCAATAGGTATTCCATGCGAAGTAACATTCACTCTATGAAGCAACTTGTTAGATACCAAATGATGGATACATTTGCTTACCCACCCTACCTTTATGCACCTCTTTCACCACTCACATCCCCACTATAAGCACGTATTTAGTCCTATTTTTTGCATAAAAAACATTAAACTTTTTGTGTAAATATCCGTTATTAATCATGTATGTTGAAAGAAGTGGCGGCTGAATAATTGACAGATTTTTATTCGTGCCCTTCATGTTCTTCATGGCAAAGAAAAGACTTTAAGCGCACGAACAATCTGTGCAAAAAAAGATATTTATGAAAACAGGGAGAATAAAATGTTTGCTGCACTAAATAATCCAATTGCCGCTTATCAGACTACTGGTGTTGAATCTGGAGTTGAGTCTGCTGATCCACATAAATTGATATTGATGTTATTTGAGGGCGCACAACAAGCCTTAGCAAAAGCTAAACTACATATGCAATACAATGAAATTGCAGCCAAAGGGGCTATGATTTCGAAAGCAATTATGATTATTGATCATGGTCTTAAAGCTAGCCTTGATATGGAGGCAGGTGGTGAAATTTCAGAAAACCTTTTTAGTCTCTATGAATATATGGTGCAGCGTTTATTAGTTGCTAATCTAGAAAATGACCCAGAAATAATTAACGAAGTTAATAAGCTGTTATATGAATTATATGAAGCGTGGGAAATGATAGGTAAAAATAAAACTACAGATTTGGCATTACATGCCGTTACAAGCTAAGTCCGGTAATGTAAATAATAGAGGCAGCTATGATGATGAACGGTGAGCAGGTAATTACTACATATGAGTCCATATTAAGCACGACAGGAGAAATGCTTACGGCCGCTCAGAATAATGAATGGGATAGGCTGATTGCACTGGAGAAAGAATGTAGAGCGCTAACTGACAAGCTTATTCATAATAAGCCTGAGCAGAAATTAAATGCTGAATTTCAGCAAAAAAAAGTAGCCATTATTCACCAGGTGTTAGCGCATGACGCGCAAATTCGGGAAATTACCGAGCCCTGGATGATGCGACTACAGAATATTCTTAACACCGCTGGGCATAAACGCAACTTACAACAAGCCTATCAAAATGGCAGTTATACCTAAGATTGAGTTGGTTTTTGACTCACACCTAAGTTCTGCAAACAATAACGCAGGCACAGTTGTTTACAGAACTTAGGTTTTGTGTGCTTGTGTGATTAAGACCCAAACATACTCACCGAATTTTCTTTCCTTTTTTAGAGTCAGTTGAATTGTTGTGATTCCGACTACTATCAAAACTGATGCAACGTCACATTCGCCAAATATAGGTCCGGTTGCACCTATAACACCGGTAACTGCTGCTAGTGATTCACTACATTCAAACCTCACCTTGGGACAAAAATACCAAGCAATTGTTGATGTACGACTAGCAAATGGTGCGGCCAGAGTTTTAATTGCAGGACGGCCTTTGCAAATAAATCTTCCTAAAGATATTCTTTCTGGAAATGAAATAGAACTGGTACTTGTCGCCAAGGAACCAAAGTTAAAATTTCTACTGCAAGATAATATTTCAAAAACTGGCGAGGCGTTACTATCATCAAAATCAGGTTCAGCCACTCCAATAACAGCTACATCAGCAACGTTGCAAAATAATATTTCCAAAACTAGCGAGGCATTACTATCATCAAAATCAAGTTCAGCTACTCCAATAACAGCTACATCAGCAACGTTACAAAGTAATATTTCCAAAACTAGCGAGGCATTACTATCATCAAAATCAAGTTCAGCCACTCCAGTAACAGCTACATCAACAACGTTACAAAGTAATATTTCCAAAACTAGCGAAGCATTACTATCATCAAAATCAGGTTCAACCACGCCAATAACAGCTACATCAGCAACGTTACAAAGTAATATTTCCAAAACTAGCGAAGCATTACTATCATCAAAATCAGGTTCAACCACTCCAATAACAGCTACATCAGCAACGTTACAAAGTAATATTTCCAAAACTAGCGAAACATTACTATCATCAAAATCAGGTTCAACCACTCCAATAACAGCTACTCCAGATTTAACCCAACCAGATCTCGATTTCACCTTGGGTCAAAAATATCAAGCAGTCGTTGATACACGACTAGCAAACGGCAATACCAGGGTTTTAATTGCAGAGCATTCATTACAGATGAATCTCTCCAAAGATATTCTTTCTGGAAGTAAAATAGAACTTGTATTTATTGCTAAAGAGCCAAATTTAAAATTTTTACTACAAAACAACACTTCTTTAGATAAAAGCAAAGGTTCGGCTGTTATTAGCTCAACCGGAAGCCTTATTGGTTCGTTAGCACAAGGCATCGCAAAATCACCTGCATCGCAACCCCTAATCAGTACAACACCTATTTTGACAAGTCCACCAACAAATAGCGCGGAAACCTCCGTTTTATTACAAAAAACATTATCTCAAAGTGGGTTATTCTATGAGTCACATCAGTCACAATGGTTGGTTGGAGAAAAAACATTAATACAATTGAAACAAGAGCCTCAAGGTAAACTAGTCATTGCGTCAGGTTCCACCAATATCTCCGCTACTGTATTAAACAGTGATACACCTGCTAACACACAAAACTTGCCTTTAGTACAACAACAGCTTGCTGTACTGGAAACAAATCATTTGGCTTGGCATGGGGAGATATGGCCTAAGCAGATAATGGAATGGGAGGTTCTTGAAAAGAAGTCAGATGGAAACAAATCAGAAGAAGATGAACAACCAACTCCATGGCAAACAAAATTACGCCTTGATTTGCCAAAACTAGGTGAAGTTTCTGCTACTATTATGTTTAATTCTGGTAATGTGCGTATTAAGATTCATACCAACACTGAAACCACAAAATTATTAAAAAACAACCAGCCACAGCTAACAACTGCCATGAATATAGCAGGCTTGAATGTTCAAGCGGTAGAGGTATTTCATGATGATGAAAAATGAAACGATTCAATCTGCTGTTGCACTTGCTTACCGCAGTGGTTTTTCAGTACCAAAGGTTGTCGCTAAAGGTAGAGGGGTTACTGCTGAAGAGATAATTAAACGCGCCAAAGAGTCGGGTATTTATGTTCATGAATCTTCAGAGTTAGTAGCATTGTTAATGCAAGTTAACTTAGATGACCATATACCGCCGCAACTTTATAGAGCGGTTGCCGAATTACTTGCCTGGCTTTATCAACTAGAACAAGAACAATCGGATATTAATGGAACCAATTAATCTCCTAAAACAGATTATCTTAAATAACCTTCCGATTTAATCAAATAAAAACTTAATAAATAATGCCTAAGCTCAATCAAGTATTAGAAGAATCTGCGCGCATTGAGTCGATGCAAGAAGAAGATAAAGATAAGGAATTTCGTATCCATGACAAATTGGATATCTGCGCCGTTCTGCAAAAAATTAAGCGTAAGCATTCATTGATAACAATGTACCTTGGTAAAAGCAATAACTTTATTCTAACTTCAATTTTGGCAGTCGATACGGAGCACAATGAAATAATTATTGACTACGGTATTGATGAAGCATTAAATCAGCTTGCACTTAAGGCTGACAGATTGACTTTCATTGCATCTGAAGATCGCATTAAAATAGATTTTGTCTGTAACACTATTAAAAAAATGCAGTTTGAAGAACGCAATGCTTTTATCGTCAATTTACCTGATTCTTTGGTTCGAATGCAAAGAAGAAATTATTTCAGGGTTGTGACGCCAACTATTAATACATTAAAATGTATTATTCCGTTACCTGATGGACATAATACAGAAGTTGCATTAGCTGATATAAGCAGTGGTGGTACTGCATTAATAGAGCATAAGCCTGTGGTTAATTTTGAATTAGGAACGACGTTTAGAAACTGCCAGATTATATTACCCAACGTCGGCACCGTTACTGTGACAATTCAAGTAAAAAATACTTTTGAAGTCACCTTAAAGAATGACGATGTTTGCAAACGTATTGGATGTGAATTTGTAGCACTACCAATGAAAATGGCAGCGATTATACAACGTTATATTATGAAACTAGAACAGATGGCACGCTCATAAAGGTAGCGCCTAGATCTTGTACAACAAACTATTTCATATAGAAAACTTTATTCTTTGGGGATATCAATAAGTATTCCAAAAAGAATAAAATCTATGAGTCACAGCATCAACACCTCCATAATCGTCGTAATGGCGCATGGAATACACCCTGTAGAGCTAGAAACACACACGAAAGCGGATAAATATTATAAAGAAAGCCACTTACACTTGCATTCTCATGATTTCTTGGTAACTTTGCACTAATTTATTACGCATTTGTATCATTGACTGAAAAGATACATTAGATTTTTGTAACGATATCATGACTTCATGCAAGTTTTTGTCTGATTCACCGCTGGTAAATTCCCGTGTTGCCTTGCCTGCTGCCTGTTGCGTAGCATTGACTTGATCGATAGCTGCTTTAAATTTATGCCCAAAATCAGCTGATGCAGCATTTTCTTCAGATGCTGATAGCTTTTTTGTACCGGAAGCAGTTGCTGATGCTGCACGCAATTGCGAAAGCACATTTTCAATTCCAGAATTATCCATGATTTAAACCCAACCTTTATTCACCTAAGCCTCACAAACGATCATGCATATAATGTATAACAAATTGTTTCATAGAGTGAATCTTATTCCACATAGAATAAAGTTTGCCATATGAGACCCACTGTTGCCTTACAAAGAAACAACATAACCTTACCCCTGATACGATACCCGTAGAGCGCATTCCATGCATCATTTATACGATTGGTGTGTAAAAAACACCCTATTACACCTTCTATAGTGACAGGTAGCATAGCATTATTCAGGTTGTTATTTATGATCAGAATAAAGCCAACAAATTCACTCTGTTCGAGCATTCAGCTTAAATAAAAATACTGATAATCTTTATATCGTTATGTTAAGGTGGCTGAGGTAGGATAATATCTCATTGAAAATAGCATGTATTCGCACTAAGACGAGGCAATAATACTTTATCCATTTGGACTTGCCTTACCCTAAATTAAATAGAGTGAATATTTGGGCATCCTTAATATCAACACCAAAGTAGTTTGCACTTTTGATGTCAAAAAATCACACGCAGGTTGCATTCCATGCACCATTTATAACGTTGGTGCGTAAAGCGCACTCTACCTTAAATGTAAACTGAATAATGAAGGGCGCCGATGTTTCATGGCTTTACCTTTATAGCAACCAATCTTTACATCAGGCAGTTATTGAATTTTTTAAACAACTTCTAGTACAAATGTAGTATTGGGATTTATACTTTGCGCGGCCATAGTTTCAGTTTTCTAGTGGATCATTTTTGCCAATACCAGCGTTACTGAAATAATTACATGGCTAGCTATGCACTTGTTTCAGCACCTTGCTCTTGACAAAAATTATCACACTGTAAAATCTGAAACCATGACCGCGAAAAGTATATTACCAGTCAAACAGATCAAGATTTAAGTGGGAAAGATATTATGGCAACCGTACCAAGTGAGTCTGTCGTAGCAGACGAATCTATTATACAAACACGGCTAGAACAATTCAATCAACTTCCAAGTCAAAAAAAACTTGGCTTTATGATTGCTGCCGCAGCAATTATTGCATTGTTGGTTGGAGCTTGGATGTGGAGCCAAACACCTGATTACAGAGTACTTTATTCCAATCTATCAGATGATCAGGATGGTGGTGAAATTATCAATGCACTGCAACAAATGAATGTTCCGTACAAATTTTCTAAGGGTGGCAGCACAATTCTTGTTCCTGACAACCAAGTCCATGATGTACGCTTAAAACTTGCTAGTCAAGGATTACCTAAAGGTGGCTTAGCTGGTTTTGAACTAATGGAAAATCAAAAATTTGGATCTAGTCAGTTTTTGGAACAAGTCAATTATCAACGTGCCATAGAAGGGGAATTATCACGATCTGTGCAGTCACTATCAGCTGTCCAAAGTGCACGCGTACATCTTGCTATTCCTAAGTCATCTGTATTCGCCAGAGAACGAAAACAACCTAGTGCCTCTGTATTGCTCAATTTGATTCCTGGCAGATCGATGAGCACAGAGCAAATAAATGCTATTACCCATTTAGTGTCAAGCAGTGTACCAAGCCTGGAAACCAATAATGTTACCGTAGTTGACCAAGATGGTAATTTATTAAATCTACAAGCTGACGACAAATCTAACGTTGGCCTTGATGCAGATCAGCTACAATATATTGCGGCACTAGAGGAAGGCTACATTAAACGAATCGAAACAATTCTTACACCGATTGCTGGACGAAATAACGTGCGCGCACAGGTAACAACAGATGTTGATTTTTCACGTATTGAGCGTGCGGAAGAAATTTATCGACCAAACGATAGCGAAGAAAATCCAGCTACAATTCGTAGCCAGCAAAATGTAGAGTCTATGTCTACTGGCTCCAATTTTGATGGTGGTATTCCAGGAGCGCTAACAAATCGTCCTCCTGAACCAGCACAAGCCCCTATTGAGGTTGATGTTGGAGAAGTAGAAGACGGTGTGCAAGATAATGAGCCGGCAGTCCCTACAGATCAACGTTCAGAGTCAACAATAAATTATGAGGTAGATAAAACCACCTTACACACGCAAGAATCTACAGGTGGGATTAAACGATTATCTGCGGCAGTTGTAGTTAATTTTCGTGCCAATACTGATGAAGAAGGTAATGTCACATACGAGCCACTAACTGCTAAGGAGATCGAAGATATTAATAATCTAGCCAAGAATGCAGTCGGTTATAACGAAGCACGTGGTGACACACTAACAGTAACAAATAGTTTATTTAGTGAAGCACAAGCATCCACTGATCCATTATGGAAAGATCCAGATATGCTTATGCTGGGGAAAGAAATTGGCAAACAGTTATTAATTGCAGCATTAGTTTTATTCTTCTTGCTTAAAGTATTACGGCCATTTTTAAAGAGTTTAGCACCGCAACCACCGGTAGAAGAGCCTCCTTTAGCAGAGAACGCTTTGGAAGATGGAGGAGCATCTGAGCAAAATCGTCTGGCCGGAGAGGGAGGTGAACAAAACATGCTGACTGCAGAGGAAACGTTAGCACTGGAGCAATCTACGGAAAAAGCTGCTAATCGGACATCCTATGAAGAAAACCTTAAAAAAGCCAAGAAAATGGCTATCGAAGAGCCAGTGATTGTTGCTAATGTTATCAAGGAATGGGTGGCTGGTGATGGCGGAAAATGATGGCATTACTAAAAGTGCAATATTAATGATGTCACTAGGCGAAGCTGAGGCAGCCTCTGTATTTAAGCATTTGACACCTAAAGAAGCACAAAGATTAGGTGAGGCAATGTCTACCTTAAACAATGTTACACACAATGAAATTGGGGGAGTAATTGAAGAACTGATTGACCAGACAGAAGAAAAAACTACTCTAGGACATAATTCAGACGATTACATTAGGAATGTACTAACTAACGCCCTAGGTGATGATAAAGCTGCCAACTTAATTGACCGAATTTTACATGGTGGTGATACCAGTGGTATTGAAAGCTTGAAATGGATGGATGCACCATCGGTAGCAGAATTAATAAAAGACGAACATTCACAGATTATTGCAACTATCCTAGTTCACCTTGAACGTGATCATGCGAGTGAAATTTTAAGTTTATTGACTGAGCGATTACGTAATGATGTGCTATTGCGAGTCTCTACGCTGGATAGTATCCAGCCAGATGCATTACGTGAGCTTAATGAGGTTCTAGTTAAACTAATGTCTGGTGGCAATAATAGCATTAGAAAAGCTCCAATGGGTGGCATCCGTGCAACAGCCGAAATTCTTAATTTTATGCCAACCGCAATGGAGAATAATATTATAGAAAATATCAAACAATATGACTCTGATTTTGCCCAACAAATAATGGATGAAATGTTTGTATTCGATAATCTAATGGATATTGATGATCATGGCATTCAATTGTTATTGCGAGAGGTACAGTCTGAATCTCTAATTATCGCACTCAAAGGTGCCGCAGAAGAACTACGCACTAAAATATTTAAAAACATGTCACAACGTGCCGCTGAAATGCTAAGAGAGGATCTTGAAGCAAAAGGCCCGGTACGTGTTTCAGAAGTAGAAGCAGAACAAAAAGAAATTCTTAAAACACTACGCCAATTGGCTGATGATGGACAGATTGTTATTGGCGGTGGCGGAGAAGATAATTTTCTTTAGAAAAAATTTATAACATCCTTCATATTGATTCAAAAGTAGTTTACACTTTTAATATTAAAAATTCTCTTTGGCGCATATTTATCCCTCGTTATTCCTGCTAGAAACATGCAGGAATAACGGAGGGTGTTTCATATAAGCTATTTTTGATAGCATTTCAATGTGAAACCTTGTATTTTCGACAAATGTAAACCGAATATTGAAGGATGTATAATTTATTGGGCATCCTTCAATATTCGGTTTACATTTAAGCCAGAGTGTGTTTTACGCACCAACGCTATAAATAGTGCATAGAATGCACTCTACTTGTAATTTTTTACATCAAAAGTGTAAACTAGTTTGATGCTGATATGAAAGGTGCCACTTATTGATTAGTTTTGCAATCAAAGATACCACACAAAATTTGCAATATTAGGTTGTGCTATCACCAGCCTGATCCACCAAGCTTGCAGGATATAACATGGATACTACTAATATTATCCCGAAGGAAGAACTTGCCACATTTCAACCTTGGGAGCCTGACTCTTTCGATTCTCCTAAATCAGACGAAGCACCTACACCTGAACCTGCACCTGCACCAGTTGTTGATCATGAAACAAACAAGCCAAATGAAGTTGAATTACCAACACAGGAACAAATTGACCTTACTTATCAAAAGGCACAGGAGGAAGGTTATGCAGCTGGATTCCAAGCAGGACGTGAAGCAGGATATCAAGAAGGCAAGCAATTTGCAAAAGTAGAAATGAAGACTGAAGTAGAACAGATACGTTTATTATTGGCCGAACTTAACAATGCATTAAACCAGATAGATCAACAAGTTGCCCAAGATTTACTAATTCTAGCATTAGGCCTTACTAAAGAAATGCTAACACAAGCATTAAAAATTAAACCAGAATTAATTCTACCTATTGTACAAGAAGCTATTAGACAACTTCCTAACGCGATGGAACACCCTTGTTTAATTTTACATCCAGACGATGCGACATTAGTTCGAGAGCAGCTATCAGAGCAGCTATCCCAATCTGACTGGAAGATTCTAGAAGACGAAAAAATTGCCAAAGGTGGCTGTCGTGTTGAGGCGAACGGGAGTGAAATAGATGCTAGCATACCAACCAGATGGCAGCGTGTATTGGCAACAATAGGACAAAAAGATGATTGGCTAATATGATTCATAAATGCTAGCACTCACGCTAAAAAAATGAAAAACAATCATGATCTCAACATTATCATACTGAAACATAATGAAAAACCAACGCATAGCCAATTCTTTCCCCTGAATAGATACTCTGTGAGAATTATTTATGACATATACCAGCAACTGGTGTGATTTCTTACAAAACTGCCAGCAACGTGTTACTACTTCAGACTCGTTTGGCAAACAAGAAATACAGACAGAAGATGAGATTAAGGCACGGCACATTAATAACTGGCGTGATTATTTGAAAAATTGCAACCAACTTATTGGTAGTTCAAATCCATTCCTGCATAGTGGAACTTTAACTAGAGTTGCCGGGTTAGTGATGGAAGCAGTTGGTCTTAAATTGGCTGTTGGTAGTAGTTGCACTGTTTTTCTTACCAATGGCAGTAGTGTTCCAGCTGAAGTTGTTGGATTTTCAAGTGATAAATTATTTTTAATGCCATTAAGTGATGTTTATGGGCTGGTATCTGGTGCTAAAGTTATTCCTATTGAATTTGTCGGAGAATTACCGAAAATTGGTTGTATTCAATATCCACGGCGACGAGCTGCAGACCATGCAAAACATGTAACAGTTGGTTATGAATTATTAGGGCGAGTATTAAATGGCGCAGGTGAACCACTTGATCAATTTGGTCCTATTCATACAAACCATAGTGTACCTTTATATAGTAGGCCGTATAACCCTTTAGAACGTACCCCGGTTACTGACCCACTTGATGTTGGTGTGCGTGCAATTAATACTTTGTTAAGTGTAGGGCGGGGGCAGCGTATGGGGCTGTTTGCCGGGAGTGGTGTTGGTAAAAGCGTTTTACTTGGAATGATGGCACGTTATACTAGCGCTGATGTAATTGTTGTTGCACTTATCGGTGAACGAGGTCGGGAAGTAAAAGAGTTTATAGAAAATATTCTAGGCAGTGAAGGTTTAAAACGTTCTGTTGTCGTGGCTGCTCCAGCTGATACTTCCCCGTTATTAAGATTACAAGGTGCAGCTTATGCAACCTCAATAGCTGAATATTTTCGTGATGAAGGAAAACATGTACTCTTAATCATGGACTCGCTAACTCGATATGCTATGGCACAACGAGAAATTGCACTTGCTATTGGTGAACCACCTGCTACTAAAGGATACCCACCTTCAGTCTTTGCCAAATTGCCGCAATTGGTAGAACGTGCGGGAAATGGTAATAGTAGCGGTGGCTCAATTACAGCATTTTATACCGTACTAACGGAAGGTGATGATCAGAATGACCCAATTGCTGATAATGCTAGAGCAATTCTTGATGGACATATTGTGCTTTCACGTCGGTTATCTGAGTCTGGACATTTTCCTGCTATTGATATAGAAGCATCAATAAGCCGTGTTATGCCTAGTATTATTTCGCAAGAACAGGCTGATTCATCGCGTAAGTTCAGAAGTCTTTACTCTCGCTATCAACGTAGTCATGATTTAATTAGTGTGGGTGCCTATGTAAGTGGTACTGATCCAGAATTAGATTTAGCTATTTCATTTTATCCTGCGTTAGAATCTTTTCTAAAACAAGATATGTTTCAACAAGAAAGTTTTGACGAGAGTCAAAATAAACTAAAGGCACTATTTAATACCTAGACACTGCAAGTAATCGCACACATACTGCACAACAGATTGTTCCATATAGAAAACCTTATTCTTTGGGAATATCAATAAGTATTCCACGCAGAATAAGATTCACTCTATGAAACAATTTGTAGCACATTATATGTACGATTACTTGCAGGATCTAGGTAATACCTAGATTGTGTGAGTGATATTGTTTAACCATGATGACAATAAACAATAGGGTAAAAAAACAATTATGATTACCAAGCCAACGCTTAATATGCTAATAAATCATGCCCAGAGAAAAAGTGATGATTCAGCAAAAGAATTAGGTAAATTGACATCTCGTCAACAAGAAGCCGAACAAAAACTAAATTTGTTGTTGGAATATCGTAAAAACTATCAATCACAGCTCCAGGATGTCGCAGAAAATGGGATTAATAATATCGAATGGTTAAATTTTATTGCCTTTATAAATAAATTAGACGTGGCAATAACAGAACAAAAACAAAATGTAAGTATTGCTCATAGTAATAGAGAAGCAGGTGGCAAAGAGTTTCAGTTACATCAGGCTAAATTAAAATCGTACGATACGCTGTCAAAACGACATAATAAGCTTGAGCTTCAACAACAAATGAAACATGAACAAAAAGAACAGGACGAATATGCTGCAAGGAGTAATATTTACAAATAACCTACAATATGAATTAAGAGCTAAATTGGACGCGTAAAATAAGTGTGTTATACGTACTAACAAATATAATTAGAAACCTCTTATTTACAACCCTTTGAATGACTGAAATTAAAAATTTCAGCCCTTAGTTCACATTATTTACTTCGTGCGATTACAGATTTTTGGTGTTTTTGAGCTTTTATGAAGGATGCCCAATCATATTTAATTGTGATATATAGTTACTATTCGGAAAGTTAACTTATACTAATTAATGATAAAGAAAGTGGTAACAAAGAAACTGAATGTGCTAATGGTTGAAAACAAAGCAGATGATGCAAAACAAACCAAGCGTGTTCTACTAGAAGGTGGTCTACACCTTGACTACCATAGGATTACCACTATTGATGCCTTACGTAATGCTTTAAATAATAAAAACTGGGACATTATTTTATCTGATTATAGTTTGCCTGAAATAAATGCTGAAACCATATTATCTGTATTGGCTGCACTCAATCAAGATGTACCGTTAATTATTTTATCTAGTCATGTTGGTGAAGAAGCTGCCAATACTTTAATGGAAATGGGCGCACATGACTATGTAATGAAAGAAAATATGGCCAGACTAGTTCCAGCAATACGACGTAGTTTAAGAGAAGTTGAAAACTTCAAATGCCTTGACCATATACAAGCTGCATTGCAAAAAAGTGAAGCACGTTTCCGAGCACTTACCTCCAACCTTCCTGGCGTCGTTTTTCAATATTTACTTACAGAAGATGGCAAAACCAGTTTTCCTTATGTTAGTGATGGGTCAACCACACTACTTGGCTTATCACCACAGACACTAATGAACGACTCAACATCATTTCCTGAATTAATGCTAAATAAAGATAAACAGCTATATAATCAACAAATGTCAGAATCGAGTAGATGCCTTTCAACTTGGAACTGGGAAGGCTGTATTCATAATAGCGATGATACTGATGTAAAATGGGTTAGTCTTCGTGCTACACCACGACGCACCGCAATAAGTGCAACTTTGTGGGATGGCATCATGATCAACATTACCCGCAACAAACAGGCTGAAAGTGAAATTGCACAATCACGAGAACAGTTGGCAGAATTATCGTCCTATCTACAAAAAGTGAAAGAAGATGAGCGAGCCAGTATTGCTCGTGAAATTCATGATGATATTGGTGGTACATTAACAGCTATAAAATGTGAATTGGTACCATGTATGGACGCCTCGCCCAGAGAAGCTAGCTTTTATCAAGCAAAAGCGATCACTATAGAATCTTTGGTTGATAGAGTAATTGACAGTACACGCCGAATATCTCTTCATTTACGACCAGGAATTCTAGATTGCGGGATTGTTGCTGCAGTCCAATGGCAAACCAGAGAGTTCTGCAGCCGTGCTGGCGTTTCCTGCCAAGTATCAAACGAAAGCGACGACATTCCACTAGACCCTGATTTAGCTGTCGCTATTTTTCGTATTTTTCAAGAAGCATTAACCAATATTTCAAAACATGCTAATGCCACACGTATTCAAGTGACACTTAATGAAATTGATAACTTGATATTTCTTGAGATTATTGATGATGGATGCGGCATCACTAAACTAGACATGGAAAAACAAACTTCATTCGGCATTAGAGGAATGCGCGAACGTTGCCAACAACTAAAAGGAAGCCTGCATGTCACAGGTATCCCAGGTAAAGGTACAAAAGTTACAATTTGTATTCCTATTAATGGTGTTAAAAATACTACCATTGCCCAACCATTAATAGATTCTAATACTGGAACACTATGATGATACGTGTAATGATAACCGACGATCACGCGATCGTACGCCAAGGTCTAAAACAAATACTGAATGAGACCAAAGATATAAAGGTAACTGGTGAAGCAGAAACCGGTTTCCAGGCACTTAAAATAGTGCGTCAGCATAACTATGATGTAATGCTACTTGATATTTCATTACCTGACAGAAATGGCATTGAAATTTTAAAGCAGGTTAAAAAAGATCACCCTCACCTTGCTGTATTAATGCTAAGCATGCACACTGAACACGAATTTGCAATTCGTGCACTAAAAGCAGGCGCCTCAGGATATTTAAACAAACAAAGTGCACCAGCCCAACTAGTTACTGCCATACGTCAGGTGGCATCTGGTGAGAAATATGTTAGCCCAGCCGTTGCCCAGGAACTTGCCAATTCGGTCAACATTAATAATGATCGACCATTATACGAGCAATTATCTGATCGTGAATTTCAAACCCTATGCCTGATTGCCGATGGTAAAACACTTGCTGACATTTCATCTGGAATGTTCCTAAGTCCAAAAACAGTCAGCGTTTATCGTGCACGACTACTTGAGAAACTTAATCTTACAAATAATTCTGAATTAATTCGCTATGCCATTAAGAATAAACTGGTCGACTAAGAAACATTCATTAAATAACCAAAACGTTCTGAATAGGCTTTTTGTTTTTCTTTAACCTGGATTTTATTTATTACTACTGTTATTTCTTGAGCGTATTATGAACAAAAACTCTAATCCATCCATCATTGCCCGTGAAACTTTACGTCAACTAGCAATGCTTAAAATGGCTCCAACACCAGATAATTATCAAAAACTTTATGATGAAATGGCTGAAACACCAGCTAGTTACATGCATACTAGTACAGTTAAAGCACTTACTGAATTAGCTAACGAATTTCCACGTAATACACCAGAACTTGTAACTTGTGCGAATCAATTAGAGTCAGCAACCAACGAAAGAAACTGGGAAAAATATCATGCCACCTTAATCAACTTTATTAAACATACTGCACTATCTACTAAACCTATAGAGAAATCTACAGAAACAACACCAAAGGCTAATGCAGCATGGGGAGAAACTATTTCTCTACTTTTGAAACAACTTGACATAAATAATGGCTCATTAACCATTGCCAAAAAACGTGAGGGCTTAAATCGAGTATTAAGCCGGTTTTCAGCAGAGCCAACAAAACTACATGATAAGCTATCATCATTAATTGATTCTTGGGCATTAGCACCAACCATCACCCAAGAATCATTAGCACCAACCATCACCCAAGAAAATAGTACTGAAACAATCAGTGAACTGTCACCCTCAACAAGTTCAATTGACGCAATCACTGCATCAACCTCAACAGCCACTTCAACAAAAAAACCAGCAATAATCATACCAAATCAATTGCAAGAATTACTGGTACAAATATTACAACAGATTACCGCACAACCATTAAATAACCACCAATTAATTGAGGAAGCAAATACACTCGCAACACAAGTATCACTTATCGATAGTGAAGACAGGCTGACTCAGTTCATTAATGGCACAAAGGAATTTAGTAACAAACTTGTCTCGCATGGTAAGAATAATACGCAACTGCAAAAAAGATTACTCCAATTATTTAATTTGTTAATGGATAGAACCAGTGAGCTACTCTCTGGTGACAAATGGTTGCAAGATAAACTTGCATTATTAAGAAACACTCTATCCAACAACATTGACTTGCAAGCAATTGATCAAGCAGAATATTATTTAAAAGAAATAGTAACAAAGCAAATTACTGTCAAACAGAGCCTAGAAGAGACCAAAACAACATTAAAACGAATGGTCACTAGTCTAATCAACAATATCGAAGAATTATCTGATTCAACTGGTAATTATCATAATAAGATTGAACATTATGCTGAAACAATCAATCAAACTGAAGATATCTCAACCTTAAGCCAACTTGTAATGGATATCGCATCTGAAACCAAGAAAATGCAAGCAGATGTACTAAATTCTCGCAATGATTTTTTAGCAGCCCGCACAGAAGTAGATATTGCCCAAAATAAAATTCATGAATTAGAATCTGAATTACAACAAATGGGAGAACAAGCACATGAAGATCATCTAACCGGAATTTTGAATCGACGTGGACTTGATAACGCATTCAAACGTGAATTAGAGCATTCTAAAGAACTGCATACTTCAATATGCTTAGCTTTAATTGACATTGATAACTTTAAAAAATTTAATGATACGCATGGCCATAAAGTTGGAGATGATGTATTGGTTTATCTAGCAGAAACTATGAAAGAAACAACCAGACCTGAAGATATTGTCGCTCGTTTTGGCGGAGAAGAATTTGTTATTCTTTTACCAGATACTGAGATAAATGAAGCAGTATCAATTGTATCAAGAGTACGACGTAATCTTACTAAACATTTCTTTCTACATCAAAATAACCGTCTATTGATAACTTTTAGTGCCGGAGTTGCAGAACATCAATTAGGAGAAACACAAGAAAATATACTTGTAAGAGCGGACAAAGCACTCTATCAAGCAAAAAATAACGGTAAAAATCAAGTCATCGCTGCTGCTGCTCCACCAAGCTAATACCTATGTCCTTACACCCGACATTACCTGCTCCTGATAACCTTGCCTATCAACATAGTTGCAAGGTGCAAGAAGCTATAGTGACTGAAATTAGTAAAGCAAATGGCTGGATATCATTTGAACATTACATGGAGCAAGCACTCTATGCACCAGGATTAGGTTATTACAGCAGCGGTTCCAGTAAATTTGGCAGTCAAGGAGATTTTGTAACAGCACCAGAAATTTCATCACTATTTGGCCGTGCATTAGCGCAACAAGTAATACAAGTTCTTGAACAAGTTAATGATGCTAACGTTTTAGAATTCGGCGCAGGGTCTGGAAAACTAGCACTAGACTTGCTAATTGAGTTAGAACAATCAAAACGCTTACCAAAAAAATATTATATCCTAGAAGTAAGTGCAGACTTACGACAACGACAACAGGATCTATTTGAAAGTCAAGCAAGCCACCTCACCCCATTAATTGAATGGATAGAACAATTACCAACACAATTCAATGGAGTAATATTAGCTAATGAAGTACTTGATGCTATGCCAGTACACTTGCTTACATGGTGTAATGATAAATTATTTGAACGCGGCGTAACATGGGAAAACAATCAATTTAAATGGCTTGAACGTCCACTAGATAATTCAGAACTATTAACAATAGCAAATAAGTTATCACCCCAAATTAACCAAGGTAGCGACCATATTAGTCATTACACCAGTGAAATAAGCCTTTCTACACGCCGTTTTACACAAAGCCTAGCAGATATATTACAGCATGGATTAATTTTACTAATTGATTATGGCTTTGGACGTAATGAGTATTATCACCCCCAACGTAGCCAGGGAACTCTTATGTGCCATTACCGTCATTATGCACATGACGATCCATTTTATTTGCCAGGCTTACAGGATATCACTAGCCATGTTGATTTCAGTGCGATTAGTGATTCGACAAAAGATTCACCATTAAACTTACTTGGATATACAACACAAGCACATTTTCTTATTAACTGCGGTATTATTGAGATTCTGGCACAAACGTCGGTCACCAATGTAAATAAATATTTACCATTAACAAACCAATTACAAAAATTGGTTAGCACTGCTGAAATGGGTGAACTATTTAAAGTAATTTCATTCGGCAAAGGTATTTGCCAACCACTTATTGGTTTTACCAGCGGCGATAAAAGCCGTTTGTTATAGGAAAAGATACTCAACACTACTGCAAACCAGATGTTATTACAGTTGCGGTAATACAAAATTTAACAACTCTAGCAATAGTTATTATGGATAACAGACGAAATTTTTATCGTGTTCTACATGTTCAACCTGATGCCGCAAATAAAGTTATTCAGCAAAGCTATCGTTCATTGATGCAAAAAATGCGGTTACACCCAGACCTTGGTGGAGATAATCATCATGCAGCAATTATCAATCAGGCCTATGCCACCCTACGTAACCCAAAAGTACGTGCTGCATATGATACTAAATTGCGCAATCGCTATAGCATTAAAACCTTGGCAAGCATAGGTGGTTTTAATTCTAGCGCGACTAATGAAACAATGCGGCAAAATGGCAATCAACGCAACTATTACAGAATATTAAATATTCAAAATGATACTGAGTCTGAAGTAATCAAATCAAGTTATCACACACTCTCTAAACTAGTAACAAATGAAAACAAACCGCTACTTAATGAAGCTTTTTACGTTGTCGGAAATATAACTCGCAGACGGCAATATGATACTTTGCTAAGGCTACACACCCATGCAGCTAGTGTTAGAAAACTTAAGATGGCGCAACATATAAAAATAAAATCAACAAATAGTAATATTAGAAATTCTGCTATAAACACTCGCTCAATAACAAAACAAAAAAATGAGTCAAAAATTAAACCAGCTACAGCTCTAAAACCAATTTCCAGCCTAGGTATAAAACGTCAATCAGCAATCAAATACCACTGCAAGTTTTGTAAAACACCTTATGTTAATGGCTATTTTATGAAACAAAAGAGTTTCTGCAATACATGTGAAAGTCCTTTATCTTTATCTACTGATGGTTCTATTAATACTTCACAACGTAACCTTCCTCGCATGCAACAATCAAAGAAAGTTTATATCTATGAATGTTGGCCCGGGGATCCTTTAGAAGTTTCACTTGAAGATCTATCTCCTTCTGGCTTGAATTTTTATGCAACACAGACATTCAATAGCAATCAGATAATTAAAATAGATGCCTGCAACTTTAAAGCAGTCGCTAAAGTTGTCTACTGTTGTCAGAATAACAACTCTATTAATAGCATTGGAGTTAGTTTTATCACCATCCAATTTCTTAGCACCACCGGTAGTTTCTTATCAACATCTGCTTAACCCTTAACCAATAAAACCTAGATCCTATAGAATCTAGGTAACATTTAAATAGTTCTAGCAACTAGTACTTGCATGCACAAAGCACAACTGAATTGACTGATTGAGTTTTTAAATTATATCTTTTACTGAACAGCAGGTGGTTTACAGTAAAAACGAGAGGTGAACTCTTCGTTACGACGTGAATTTCTAATAACATCTCCCCCTTCTCTAACGCATGCCAGGGTAGCATTATCTAAACTATAAAAATATTCATTTGATCCTGGTAGATCAGATATTGGAGGAACGGTTGCTTTGATTCTAGCACAAGTACCAGACTGATCGGATAATGGGTCATCATCAACCATCGCTGGCAAAGGGCACAATTGACAAGGGTTCCCTGGGCACAAGCATCCTGTACAGGCTGCAACCGCTTGAGACGGCATTACACCCAGCCATAACCATACACTAAGGATAGTGGTTATAGTCATCTTAAAAACACTGGTTAATTCTAATCTCATATTTTCTGGTCTTATATAATTTGATTTACATTAAATTGTATTTACTTTATAAATAATTACGTTACCTTACTCAACATGCGCACTTCCTTTAATTAAAGTACCTACTCCCTCATCAGTTAGTATTTCAAGTAACAATGCATGCTCAACCCGTCCATCAATAATATGGCAGGAATTAACACCATTTTTTACAGCATCTAGTGCAGCACTAATCTTGGGTAGCATACCGCCGAAAATAGTACCATCTTGGAATAATTCATCTACTCTTTCTGCTGTCAGACCAGTTAATAAATTCTCATTTTTGTCTAACACACCAGGCGTATTAGTCAACAAAATCAGTTTTTCTGCCTGTAAAATTTCTGCCAACTTACCAGCTACTAAGTCCGCATTAATATTGTAAGATTCCCCATTCTCACCAACTCCAATTGGCGCAATAACAGGTATAAAATCCTGAGTATCAAGCAATGTAATCAAGGAAGGGTCGATATATTCAATCTCGCCTACCTGACCAATACTAAGCCATTCACCATTTTTTTCATTATCTTTAACCAACATTTTTTTAGCTCGAATAAAGGCACCATCTTTACCTGTTAAACCTACTGCAAGACCTCCCTGACTGTTAATAAGACTAACAATATTCTTATTAACTAAGCCACCCAATACCATCTCAACTACATCCATAGTTTCTGCATCAGTAACACGCATACCTTGAATAAATTCACCCTGCTTACCAACACGTTTTAGCATTTCATTAATCTGTGGACCGCCGCCATGAACAATCACAGGATTCATACCAACAAGCTTTAGCAACACAACATCACGAGCAAAACCTTGTTTTAAATTTTCTTCAGTCATGGCGTTACCACCATACTTGATGACAATTGTTCTACCGTGAAAACGTCGGATATATGGTAATGCCTCTGAGAGTATTTGTGCTTTGTTTTTTGCCGAAAATAATGAGAGCATATAAGTAAATTATGATGATAATATGTGAATGAATATATACTTCGCACAGTCATAGTTTAGGTTTTCTAGTGGATCATTTTTGCCAATATCAGCGTTACTGAAACAATTACATAGCTAGCTATGCACTTGTTTCAGCGCCTTGCTCTTGACAAAAATTATCACACTATAAAATCCTAAACTATGACTGTTCAGAGTATAGTTACTATAAATTATACCTAGGAGCCTGTCGGACTTATGAGTTTCGGCTGCAAATTCGGAGAAATCGGCCCAAATCCTCCCCAGTTTTCGTTAAATATACCAAATATTCGCCTCAAACCGGTGATAATTTGGC
>JAJFJL010000255.1 GCA_021774055.1 Nitrosomonas sp.
GCAGGCAGAAGATAAAGGTACAGTATTGTTGTTAGATGAAATTGATAAAGCAGATAGTGAGTTACCTAATAGTTTGTTGGAAGTGTTGGCTAATAATGGTTTTAGAAAACCTTGGAGCACGGAAGAAATTAAGCCAAATAACAGTAGCAGGCCATTAATTATCATTACTACTAATGAAGATCGTGAATTGCCAGCAGCTTTTGTGCGCCGTTGTTTGGTGTTAAATATTGTGCCGGATGATGATTTTGTAATTTGGATTAAACAACGTGCGCGGGTTCATTTTAGTGATTCTAGTGATAAAAATAAACGTCCAGTGTTATCGGATAAGGTACTAGATAAAGCAGCACAAAAATTAAAGGATGATCGACAACAGGTTAATGTTGGTGATGGTGGGGTTAAACCTGGTTTAGCTGAATATCTTGATTTATTGCGTGGCTTACAGCAACTCGCGCCAGATGATGAAACGGCGCAATTGCGATGGTTGGAGCGGGTTTATAAGTTTGCTTATCATAAACAAGCGCATGTCACCTAGTCATCAATGGCTGAATCTTACAAAATAATCCCTAAAGCTAGTTGTGGTCGTGCTGATTTATTATTAGCACTATCGATGGCGATGCATAATAGCGAGCGAGAGGATTCACTAGCAGAAGTATTAGGCTTTAAGCGTATAGTTGGTGAGTTACCGTTAGAGCAGCCAGAACAAAATATAGGACATGGTAATATTAAAATACCTATGCCACAGGTATCTGGCGTGGCTCAATCGTCAACTTCAGTTTCAATAGTTTTTCGTCCCTATTACCTAACACATTTACAGATTGAAGTAAGTAGCGAGAGTTGGCAAGAAAAACTACCAGATAATCATCAGCTAGGCACCCTAACCTCTGCAGATCAAAAAAATTGGGATACGAAGTCCAGCGCACCGCAAGCCTCACCGATTATCCCCTGGGCCAGATTATGGCCACGCCAACAGCGTGTTATTTCGCAGAAACATACCGCTGCGTTAGATATCCCACGCTTAACCCAGCATATTTCACGTGGCTTACCGCTACTTCGTTTACCACGCCAATTACGTTTACGCTGGCCTAACCCATTGCCGGTAGTGTTAGATTTTTCTGATCGACTCACACCCTACTGGTCAGATTGGCATTGGTTCAGGCAACAATTACAAGCACGCTTTAATCAACAAGTACATTTCTATCGATCACATGGCGCACCTGTTGCGCGGCAAAGATTACAAAATATCATTAACGGGCGACCAAAAAGGTATTTTGTCGATTGGCCTAAGTTAGTTTCGGGCGACACCTTGTTGTTGGTAACTGATTTAGGCTTGTTAGATCCAGCCCACTCTTGGCCCAGTATTTGTTGGCAACATAAATTAACAGACTACCGGCGTCGAGGTATTCGGGTAATTGTATTAGCACCTATTTCCGCCAGACATTTACAACCGTGGTTAGTTAATCTGGCTGAAGTTATCCGTTTTAGTCCCGATAGTAACCTGCGTCCAATCGCAAGAATGTCGCCTCAATTTACTTCACAAACTAGCCAAGCTGAATTATCCCCAGCAGGACAAACCTTATTAGCCATGATGTCGCTGGCGACCCGTGTTGAACCGGCTTTGTTACGCGCTTTACGTAATTGTTTACCTGAGTATTCGCATGACATTGGTTTAGAAGGAGAAGTCTGGTGTTCGCCTTATTTAGATACCTCCGCTACTGCTTGTGCCTTAGCACCTTGGGCGGTAAAACAGTGGCGTGATAAGTTTTGTGAATTATCTGCGGCACTACAACAACGTACATTAGATTGTTTACGTCATTGGCATAGCAACTTGCCACAAGCGATTCATCATGAAGAAACATTGTTGTGGCAACAATTAGCTAAACCTCAGTCCAAGAAAAGTGAACAGAAAGATGTACAACATGCACGTAATTTCTTTATTAAATTAAAAAATACCTTAACAAGCACCGAGCCAAATAATACAAGTTCTAGTACACGTGCACTGCAAATCCAATTGGCTAGCCGTCATCTGGAATGGGTAACACCAGTGTTGGGTAAGGCAGAGCCTTATGTTGCACAGTTATCCGCAGTAGTTGCCCAAGCATCATCAGAATCAATAATCAGATTGCCTAGTGGAATGAATCCTGTTGACTGGTTAAAGGCTATGCAAAGTATTCCAGTACAACAAGTTAACCTGTTGCAAGCACCTGATTTATCGTTAAGCATGCAAGCACAATCAGAGAAAATTCCAGCTGGTTATATTCGTCTGGCAAGTCTTGATTTAGATCGTGAGGTTATCTTATGGGCTTGGGGGCAAGATAAGCAACCACCAGCCTATCAAACCTGGCATTGGGCAAGCAACGATAGCGCCCCTACTTTCCCAGAATTATTAACTATCAAAGCACATCAATTACCAGCGTTAGATTTATATTTACATACTGGTCGCCAATGTTTGTGTATTGCAGCTTTTGACATGCCTAGCTGGGTGAACACTTGGGGTCAGGATAAATATGGTTTTTATGCAGATTTAGTCTTTAAATCGGTAGTGCAACGCTTTCGTTGGATTGTTCCAGGTAGTTTTTTGATGGGCTCACCTGATAACGAAGTGGATAGAGATGATGATGAAATACAACATCAGGTAACCTTAACTAAAGGTTATTGGTTGGCGGATAGTGCTTGTACGCAGGAACTGTGGCTGGCTGTGATGGGAAATAATCCAAGTGATTTTGCTAGTGATGTTAATAATCCAGTGGAGAGTGTTAGTTGGCATGATGTACAGAAATTTATCCAGCAATTAAATGGTTACTACCAAGATTTAAATGCCCAACTACCCACAGAAGCAGCTTGGGAATATGCTTGTCGCGCTGGCACTACTACAGCTTTTTCATTCGGTGAAAATATTACACCACGGCAAGTGAATTATGCTGGTAATTATCCTTATGCCAAGGGTGATAAAGGTTTGTACCGAAAAAAAACAGTTGCTGTGAAATCGTTAACACCTAATTCATGGGGCTTATATGAAATGCATGGTAATGTTTGGGAATGGTGTGTGGATGGGAAGCGTTATTATACAACGCAAGCGATTAGTGATCCTGTAGGATCGGAGGATAAAGCTGCTTCCCGGGTGTTGCGTGGTGGCTCGTGGATCCGCAGCGGCGGGTACGCGCGTTCTGCCTGCCGGCGCGGGGGCGTTCCCGACGGCGCTTACCACTACTTCGGCTTCCGGCTTGCCCTAGGTCAAGCCAGGGTATTTAAACAAGTAGGTCGGTGAGTGGAATTTGTCTCGACGGACGCGGCGGAGCCCGGTAGGCATGACAAATACCACACATCGACTGGGTCGTAGTTACCATGTGTACGTGTTTGCTATCAATTGAATATATCCAACAAGTTAAATAAATATGCTTAATTGTAATAATTTGCGGTGCGTAGAACGCACCCTACTTTCATGGTGATTTGAAGATCTGTAGGGTGCATTCCATGCACCGTTACCATATGTGTACGTTTGCTATCAATTGAATATATCCAACAATTTAAATGAATGTGATTAATTGTAATGATTTGCGGTGCGTAGAACGCACCCTACTTTCGTGGTGATTTGAAGATCTGTAGATACTCTCTTAAAACACAAGCCCAAATGTTAAAAAAATGAACCTTTTTGTAATAATTTAAGTGAAAAATATTAATTTCAGCATTCTAAAACTAAGTACTGATTCATAAACGCTTAGTTCAGAATCAGGGCAATATTT
>JAJFJL010000256.1 GCA_021774055.1 Nitrosomonas sp.
TTGTTTTATGTAAATCACTAGATATTGAGGCTTATAGCAGAAAATAATTGTTTATTATGCCATTTTTTTAGTTAAATTAATTTTACGTGGGTACTTACCCCTTTTCTTGGCCGACAAGCATAAGTACTCGGCACCAGCATACGTTCAAAAACTGGTTCAGCCAGATTCATAATGGCATGATGAAGCACACGATCTTCAAAACATGCTGCATGAATAATGCGTCGTTTTGGATCATAAATTTGGAATGAACGGTATTGCCCATAGGGTGCACGACCAGCCAATATGTCTTGCGCTAAGTGCTTTATAGAATTATCAAGCTGCGCTAAAAAACTACTAACATCAGGTCGTTCACGTTTACCACGTGACGCTTTCCATGCTGCCAGTAGTAAATTATCAAAACTAGCAATTTCATTTAGTAAGACCGTTGTTCTTTTCATCCAAATTACCTGAGTTGGTACTAAATGCACGTATTAATAATTGCAAAAACACCTCGCTATATTTTTCTACTCTGGCCTTACCTATGCCATCAATTGCACCCATAGCTGATATCGTCATCACACGACTAGTCACCATTTCAGCTAATTGCCCATTGGTAAATAAAGCATAAAGTGGAATGCCATCTCGCTCAGCTATTGATTTACGTAATGCCCGTAAATCTGCATAAACCGTAAAATCTTGCTCATTCAATATCTCTCTGTAATCTATACGTTCACGCTTACTCTCCACACCGTTTCGCTTTTCACCATCATGTACAATATATTGAACACAAACAGACCAAAAACTTAGCTCTCCTTGTGCGACAAATTGTTTATCAACTGATACCACACGGTGGTTGGCACAAAATGTATTCAATGCATTAACCTCCGCTTCAGAAGGCTTCGCCATAATAGTAAAAAAACAGAATTTCATTTTGATTTAAAAATAATTTTAATTTGGTTAAAAAAACACCAGATTTATCTTAGCCCTGCTTGCCACGCGTCCCGCGCGGCAGACTATGCTGCTCCGCAGCACTCTATTCTTGACCTAGGGCAAGCCGGAAGCCGATGCTGCGGTAAGCGCTGCCGGGATCGCGCCCGCTCCGGCAGGCAGAACGCGCGCTCCCGCCGCAGTCGATCCACGAGCCACCACGCAACACCCGGGAAGCCCCTTTATCAGCACCCATTGGATTAATTTCCTTCTTCGTCCGATAAGTAGCATACCTGTCCTCGCACCATTCCCACACATTGCCATGCATTTCATACAAACCCCAAGGGTTTGCTGGCAATGAACCCACGGGAACCGTTATTTTCCTGTTTTCTCCTTTTGCGCCATCAACATAAGGATAGTTGCCATTATAATTAACCTGATCTGGCGTAATATTCTCTCCAAACGAAAAAGGTGTGGTAGTTCCAGCACGGCAAGCATATTCCCACTGTGCTTCTGTAGGTAGTTTTGCATTCAAATTAGGAATAGCCTCATTTAATGACTGAATAAAATCTTGCACATTATTCCAGCTAACACGTTCAACCGGATTATTTTTATCTTGTTTAAAATCACTTAGGTTTTTATTCATTACAGCCTGCCACATAGCTTGGCTACAGGCGGTATCTGCTAACCAATATCCTTCGCTCAAGGTAACTTCATGCGCCAATTCATTGTCACGACGTTCAAGCTCACTTTCTGGTGAACCCATAACAAAAGTTCCAGGCATAATCCAACGGAAACGCTGTCTGGCATCTTTGATAGTTAACTCAGCAAATAACCCATATTGATCACGTCCCATAGCGCTGGCCCACTTAGGCCTAGTTGTCGATGTAAGGGTAATACGCTCCTGTGCAGCATGTAGTTTAATAATCTGGGTATCTTGAGTCACATCAGCTATGGTGCGCGGAAATTGTTGCAGCTGAATATAGTGTCCTTGCTCAAACTGCTCTACTGATTCATCTTGAATATGCACAAAGATTTGTGCTTCAACCAAACTCAACTCAGCATATAAACTTGTCACAATCTGGTGATTATTTTTAGCAACTGCATCTTGTTGTAGCACCTCCAGCAACAATGACTGCCCATGCTGACGCAATACGCAAGCAGTAGGCTGCTTATCATGCGGCAAAAAGAAAACCACATCTTCCCAACGGATACCAGGTGGCAAGTCTACCATCTCACCATTAGCTAATTTTTCTTGTTGAGCCAATGCCCATAATGCTTTAGTAGGCTGATCGACAAACCTAATCTGCCGATTAACATGCCGATCACGCCATTGTGCCAAACTACCTATATTCGGCTGTTGCAAACAAGTTTTGGCAATATTCTCTTGCCATAATTGAATGGCTTGCTGATCTGGCAATTCAATACACCCAGGCAACAACAATTGGCAAGCAGCTAATTCAGCCAACCTCACAGCATCCGGCAAACCCGCATGATGTATTTTAATCAGCTTGATGACATTGGCACATAACTCTAGATTCAGTTTCTTAAACCGTGCTTGATAATTTTCCATGGCCGCTTTGTTGGCAAAGCAAAACCCTTGTGTCGAAGCACGAACATCCCTGTGCTGCCACGCCTGTGCTTCTGCTGCCGCGCTCACTTGACCTACTGGCAATAAATAACGCACGGCTCTGAGCAATGCAGGCTCTACCAATAAAGCAGGTGCTAACAATTCCAGCAATATTTCAGCCAGTTGATGATTGTCATCCGCTGCTGGTTGCTTGGGCACACTGACTCGTAAACGGCTGTGCCGATCCCACTCATAAATCTGGAATAATCGTTGCAGTCTCAATGAGTGTTGTATAACCGCTACCGGTGCCAATACCGCGGCCTCACCAGTAGTGGCTTTTAGATAAACAGCAAATTGCTGCCAGATACGTGATATTTCTGCTGAATCATCATGTACACCTAAGTCACTTAAAATTAACACCGGAGTTCCAGCTGCAGGTGTCTGCCATGGATAAACCTGGTTACCCCGCGGCTGTCGATAATACGGCTGCCGTGCTGGACCATTGTGAAGAATGCGCACATCCAGACCAAATGAACCATGCCAACGTTTAAGCAGCCGCATAAGATGATTAAAATCATCCCAAAAAGGCTGCGTATCTTGGCTGTAATCCAACACGATACAAATTTGCGCACTCCAATGGTGGCGCTGGCGTTTAGGAATACGTCGTAGCGCTTTACCTTGTCCCAGGCGCTTAATCATACCTACCACATCAGGCTGGCGCGACGGCCTGTTTTGCCCCAATACACGGCGCAAAAATGGCAACAATCGTGATTCGCGTATTAATGGTAAGCGCGTAGGCAGTCGTATTGATTTAGGATCAGGGCAGTAGTCATTTGCCAGCACTTGCGCGTTATCTAGCCATGCTGGTGCTTGCGTGTAAACACGCTGTGCCTCAGCATCCAGCCTTTCGCGTGCGCTAATACGCAGGAATCGCGCACTGGGTAAAGTTTGGGGGCGCTCTATGGGTAAGGTTTCTGGTATTGGTGGTGACATTTCACCTAATAGACGCTGATCAAAATTTGAAGGAGCTTCAGATTTTTTCTTAGGTAATGTACGCACATAACCTAATGTAACTGCCATCTGATTCATCGCCGCAACACCTTCGCAAGCTAATATCCGCAATAAATCACTGCGTCCTGCGGCGATTTTAGTGCGTAGTGTGGAGCTCATTATTCGTCAGTGTTAGGTTGCTTCTTCAGAGAAAACACGGCTATTTTTTCTAACATTGCCAATTGACCCGCATGATTCTCTGATAATTCTTTAACGATACGCAACATATCAATATATTCCGCTTGTCCTGGACGCGCCACCCCTGCACCCAGTGCTTCACGATCTTCCCAGATCTGACGTGCAGCCTCCTGATAAACACCCTCATGGCATTGCGTATCGAAATGCATCTTGCCACGCCGCACCAAAGTGTCAATAAATGCTTGCCTTTTCTCCGGTAGATGCAAATTCAACACCAAGCAACGGCGCAAAAAAGCCGCAGGTAATTCACGTTCTTCATTGGTTGTAATCATCACCAGTGGCGTGGGCGTATTAGCTTGCGTAGTCACCGGATAATCTAACCATGGCACACTAAATGCGCCATTTCCCAAAGTTTCCAGTAAACCATTAGGTAATTCCGCATCAGCTTTATCAATTTCATCAATCAGTAATACGCTGCCTTTGATTGGCTTCCATTTTTTAGGTGGAATTGGTTTACTGGTCTGATCATTGCCATCTGTATGTTGCTGTAATGCAGTCTCCCAATTAAAAACCCACCACAACACACCAGGGCTCAAATATTTTTTATGTGACAATTGGTTGCACGCATTACTGCCCGTGCCTACCATCGCTTGCGCATCTCCTAGCCGCCCTACCGCATCATAACGCCACTGCAGGTCTTGGCTTTCGCTGTGCGCACTAACCACTTCTGATAAAAACAAACGACCAAGTGCCTCAGCCGCAGCTCTAGCTAACTGACTCTTACCTGCCCCTGGCTCACCACGAACCAACAAGGGTCGCTGCGCAGCTAAAGCGGAACGAATCGCTAAGATATGTGATTCGTCATCGAATGTGTGGATGGATGATGGCCAGGAACCGCGTGGGGGTAATTTGATTGGTTCGTCACTTAGGATGTCTGGGATAGTGGGCATATTAGGATTTCTTACCTATTTGCAGAAACTCACGAGCAGCAGTCATCAACAAATTCTCATCAGGAATACACTGCACATATTTTTCAGTCGAATTAAAATAAATAACTGTAATATCATTTAACTTGGCTTTTAATTTGTCATAAAACTCAGGCTGTACCAATCGTTTTTGCTGTGCTTTAGAATTAACTGGAATATAATGATGGAACTGTGCTTTAGGTTCACGTAGGCGTAAGGTTTCATTTAAAACTTCCAACTCATCATCAGAGAACTTCTTATTTAATGGAATTTCTTTATCTTCAGGAAAAACATTTTTCCAAATTTCACGTAATATCGCATCTAACGCATTATCATCATCCCAACCGGTCTCAATTTCAGGTTCAAAAATTGCATCATTTCCAGATATTCGTGATTCACCCAAGCCACTCTTTAATTTAGGGCTCTTACGGCGATAACAAGAACTGATAATCTCTACACCAAACGGTGTTTTAACACCCATTTCAAAACCATAATCACCAGAGTTCTCCTTACTTCCATCCATTTTAATGACCAGCTCTTTATCGACGACCAATTGGCATATATTTGCTAATAAAGTTTCGGCTGCATTCCAGGTTTCTTCACGCATAGATTCGGAAATATTCTTGAGCAATTTCTCTATTGCTGGCGAAAGCAGTTCATTAATTACAGACCGGCACTCATTCTCACAAAGATGCCGTGCCATATCGTGTGCTTCAATTTTCTTTTCTGTAATTTCCAACTGTAAGGCAGTTTCAATTCTTTCATTTTTCTCAAGAATTTTACGAACATTCCTAATAATTTGTTCACGGTATTTTTCGTAAGATATTTTACCTGGCTTATTAGAATCACTTTCAGTCTTTGTTTGTTGCGAAAAAATACGGTTGAGTATTTCTTCAAAATTAGTTTTTTCATGTAATTCATAAGAAAGTGCATTCATTATTGCCAGCATTTCTAATAAATTATCTATATTGCGACGAATATCTATATAAAGATTCTCGGATTTTTTTAAATAATGAGTATCTTCATCACTATCTAGTTTATTAATTTCACTTCTAAGATTACGCTTCTCATCATCCCAATGTTTATAGTACTGAGGACGGTCTGCAGGTTTATAAAGTTTGGTACCCTGTAAAACAATTGGATGTACTCGCTTTTGAAACTGTTCATTCCTAAAGATTCCTAATAATTCCCCCATACAATACTCTGACTTAAAATAAGCATCACTTAGAATCACAATAATATGCCTTCCAGCTGACAAATCATTCATATATTCCTGAATAGACTCACCATACTTAATCTGATCTTCATCTACTTTAAGCTCTATATTCTTGTTCTTACAGGCCGTCCTAAGTTTATCTACAACTGGCTGATCTTTATCAGTTTTCCTTGCATACGAAACATACACAGAAAAATCACTCATAATGTCCCTTTAAGATAAGTTCACCACACTATTAAAGGATGTCAAAATTGGATATATATTTTTTGCTGTTAAGGGAAAACGCTCTAGGAATTTTATTATTTCCTCGGTTAAATCCACATCAATATCAGGCCAATAAGAATGATCTGGTAATTTTTCCTCTACATTGATAATTGATTTAACCGTTTGCTCTTTAAACCAAGGGAAATCTTCATATGACATAAAACAATTTTTTATTATTGGTTAGCAGCCATATGCCATACATAGATATATCAGGTGAAGTGATGTTTCCATGCGCCAATAAGATCATTGTAATTAACCCCTATATGTGACTTAATTTCTTTTAATTATCCTTATCGACTCAACGCCCGGTATCTTGCCAAAGCCCATACTGGGAAATATTTTGAATAACCATGATAGTTCAAGTAGAAAACACGCGGGAATCCGGGTGCTGTGAACCAAGGTTCTTGCCACAAACCGTCAGCCGATTGATTACGTAATAAAAAATTAATCCCCTCACGCACTTGCTGACTATTTACTTCGCCTGCAGCCATTAGGCCAAGCAAGGCCCAAGCGGTTTGAAAATAAGTACTGGCATCAAACTGACCAGCTTGATTGGGTCTTAGGTAGCTATCGTTACTTTCACCCCAGCCACCATCCTCGCGTTGTACTGATTTCAACCACTGTACCGCACGACGAATCGCGCTATGATCATGGTCGACTTTTGCTAACTGAAAAGCTTCCAATACTGACCAAGTACCATAGATATAATTTGT
>JAJFJL010000027.1 GCA_021774055.1 Nitrosomonas sp.
CGGCTGCAAATTCGGAGAAGCCGGCCCAAATCCTCCCCAGTTTTTGTTAAATATACCCAATATTCGCCTCAAACCGGTGAGAATTTAGCCTCGATTCTCCAAATTTTCGCTTCGAAATCATAAGTCCGACAGGCTCCTAGAATGGTTTATTCATGTTCTTCATAGAGAAAAATGTAGCGCCGTTTTGCTTATATAACAACAGCAGATAATTACCACAAATAAAATAGAGCCACGAGGAAAAGATAATGATTAAAACATCCTCTGTTATTATGATATTTTTTTAATTAAAAGGAATTCTCACTTATGAATCAAGATGCTATCTCTTGTGAATTGCACGACTACATTGAAGTTGCTTGTATGTATCGATATTTGGTAAAACTGATATTAAAAGATGGCCAGATTATTGAAGGTAAAGCGATTGATATTGTTACTTCTGCAGAAAAACGCGAATATTTAGTAATTAAAAATGAACAAGAGCAGCAAGTTGAATTAACTCAATTAGTAAGTTTGCATGTACTGACTGCAAATGCCCGTTTTCAAGAAGTTGTATTTTGATCTTAATGGTTATAACAAGCGCCATTCCCCCGGTGCAATGCCAGCTAACGAGTGTTCACCAATTGAGTAACGGATTAAGCGTAAGGTTGGAAAAAGAGTGGCGGCTGTCATACGTCGTACTTGACGATTTTTGCCCTCGGTAATAGTTAATTCAATCCAACTGGTTGGGATATTTTTACGATAACGAATCGGTGGTGTTCTTGGCCATAGATTCTCTGGCTCGCTAATTAAACCTACTTGCGCTGGTTTAGTTTTAAAATCTTTTAATACAATTCCCTGGCGTAGTTTTTTTATTGCTTGCTGATCGGCAATGCCTTCTACTTGTACCCAATAAGTTTTAGGCAATTTATATTGAGGGCTGCTGATTTGATGTTGCAATTGTCCATTATTAGTTAATATCACCAAACCTTCACTATCTGCATCTAATCTTCCTGCCGGATAAAAATTTGGTAAGGAGATAAAATCTTTTAATGATTTGTAGCCGGATTCAGCTGTGAATTGGCAAATAACACCGTAGGGTTTATTAAAAAGAATTAAGCGTGACACAGATTTCTATTCCTGAAACAATATATTTGGCTTGCAATTTGATTGTTTAATTTCAATAACTTTATGCCTAGATTTAGCCCCATATTTGAGGGTAACTTGAGAACCAGACACTTTAAACTTTTTAGCTAAGAACTTTAATAATGCGGCATTAGCTTTGCCCTCAATTGGTGCCGCAGCTAGCTTTATTTTTAAAGCATCACCATGCAATCCGACGACTTCTGTCCGTTTTGCACCAGGCTGTATATGTACAGTCAGAACAATATTATGCGCCGGATCGCTGCGATACCAAGTCATATATAATTAAAGCTTAGTATGAACTTCCATCTGTATACCAGTGACTATCATCAATAGTAATTGAATCAAGACCAAGGCAAAAATAGGCGACAAATCAACATTAGCTACAGTTGGCACACGCTTTTGGAAAAAACCAAGTAATGGGCGAGTAAAGATATGTAGTATCGGCATTAGCGGACTATTTGGACTAATCCAAGATAAAATTGCCTGCACAATGATCATAATCAGCACAATGTAGAGTGTCATTTTAACAAGTTCAATCACTGCTAGCAGCGCCATAATACCAATGGCCCCACCTATATCAGCACCAAAATCATAACCTTTCAGCATAAACAGACTAGTTACAATAATACATTCGGCTAGCCATGCTAATACAATGGTGGAGAGGTCCATTCCTTTCCACCCTGGAATCACACGACGTGCTGGTCGTACAATAAAATCAGTTACCGCAATTAAAAACTGAGAGATTGGGTTGTTATAAGGGACTTGTAATAATTGCACATAAAAACGCATCAATAGGGCCATAGAAAATAACCCTAATATTGTATCAATAAGAAAAAATAGAATCTGATCGGACATATATATGTTTCCTGAAAAATCTAGAATTAAGAAATCTGATTGGTGCGTAAAACGCACCCTACTTTAAATGTGAAAGATCTGCGTGATAAAAGTTTATTTTTTGCTAAATTCATCACTAAGTTCTGCTGAACGTTCGCTGGCGGCATGGATAGCACGAATAATACTATTTTTAACATCCTGCTTCTCCATAGTTTGAATGGCTTGTTCCGTGGTACCACCTTTTGAAGTGACCCTATTGCGAAGTGTAGCAACCGACTCACTACTTTGCTCCGCTAGCTTAACTGCACCCTGGAAGGTCTGCAAACTTAGTTGTCGTGCTTGCTCTGGCTTAAAACCTAACTCTACACCAGCTTGCTGCATAGCTTCAATAAAATAGAAAATATACGCCGGACCGCTGCCAGAAATAGCGGTAACTGCGTGTAACATTTCTTCTTGCTCAACCCAAAGCACAGTACCTACCGCCGCTAGAATAGTTTCAGCATTTTCTTTTGCTGGTGCAGCAACTGCTGGTAGTGCATAAAGTCCAGTAATACCTGCACGTACTAGGGCTGGTGTATTTGGCATAGCACGCACAATATATTTATAACCGCTCAACCAACGACTAATATCTGTCGCACAAATTCCTGCTGCGATAGAAATAACCAGCTGGTTCTTTAGAAGCGGTATTAGCTGTGGCACAAATTCAGGAAATTGCTGCGGTTTAATAGCAAGAATTATGACATCACTACCAGTTACGCCAGCAGCAAGATCTGCGCTAGCATCTATATTGAAGGTGCTTTTTATTCGTTGCTGAGCTTCAGAATTGATTTCAACTACTTGTAGTTGTGCAGTAGAATATCCTTGTTGTAATAATCCACCAATTAGTGCGGAAGCCATATTGCCACCGCCAATAAATGTTATCTTCATTTTTTTACCATTGTTGTTAATGTTGATGCTGAACAGGGATTAAGTTATGCACACCTGTTAGCGCAACACTTTGATATTAAATTTATTTCTCTAGAATAGATTTTAAACTCCACAAATAAGTCACTGCATTTGTTTTTTTATTTATCGCTGACAATTCGAACAATAAAAACTTGAACGCTGTCCTTGCTTAATTTGTTTAATTGTTGCCCCACATTTTCTACATAATTCACCTACCCTGCCATACACCCAATATTGTTGTTGAAAATAACCTGGCTTACCGTCACTATTAACAAAATCACGTAGGCTACTACCACCTGCTTCAATAGCTAATACTAATATTTCTTTAACCGCTTGCACTAGTTTTTTGTATCGTGCTAAACCAATTTTACCTGCAGCAATTTTAGGATTAATGCCAGCGCGAAATAAAGCTTCATTTGCGTAAATATTACCTACGCCAACTACAACATGGTTATCCATCAATAGTACTTTAATCGGGGTACGACGGTTACGTGTTTTTTCGTACATTAACTGTTCATTAAATACTGTTGTCAATGGTTCAGGGCCAAGATTAGCGAGCAGAGGATGACACATAATGTCGCCAATATGCCATAACACAGCACCAAAACGACGTGGATCTTTTAATCGTAAAATAGCGTCATCATCTAATGTTAAGTCGAAATGATCATGTTTTTGTGGGGGTTCTTGTTGCGATAATGGTGGTGCTAACATGCGCAAACTACCGGACATACCTAGGTGCATAATTAATGTTCCTACACCACAATCAAGTAACAGATATTTTGCACGCCTGGTGACACTTTTGATCTGTAAGCCGGTTAAGGTTTCTTTTAAATCGCTAGGAATTGGCCAGCGTAGTTTTGCATTACGCACGGTTACATTAGCAATATAGTGACTTACTAAGTGTGGCTCAATGCCACGGCAGGTTGTTTCAACCTCAGGCAATTCTGGCATTAGGATTAATCTGAAAGATACTGGCTTGGTTTAGAATATTGCGGGCTAAGTAATTGCTTACCTAGATCACCTGAAATGAAATCACTTGGCTGTGAGGGTAACATCACTGTATAGCGTGGTGATATTAAATAGATATTTTCACCAGTTGCAACATATTGCTGGTTATTAATTGGATCTAAACTACCAAAATTAAAAATCTGTTGATTAATAATTAACTGTAGTTTTGGCTTATCTAAACCATAACGCTCTAAATCTACTAAAGGGAAATAATAGTTACTTTTGGTCGATAATATTTGTAGAATTTGTTCTACTTTCGACAGGTCTGCTCTAGCTTGAAACGGTTTTGTTAAATACCAATGACCGCCTGATTTATTTAATACTATATGTAGATCCTGGCGTATTAAATGAATATCTTGTATATCTGTCACTGATAATGAAGCGATATTATATTCTTGCACCTTATCTACTATAGGTTTTAAATAAAGAAATAAAACTAAGCCAATAATGGTGGCCAGCATAACGAAGTTAAGACGTGCGTGATATGTCATAAGATTTTTTTCTGCGATATTACCAAATAAAAATAAAGAGGACGCAATTAAAATCTATAGGTTATATCTAGTACCTTTTACTAGTGGTTCAATATCCTTTGGTTATTGAACCATTTATAACCTAGACCCTGCAAGTGATCATACGCATTTTGCACAACAGATTGTTCCATACAGCAAACTTCATTCTTTAGGAGCATCAATAAGGAACGTGCATGAAACAACTTGAGCAACTAGCACAGGATTTATGCTCATATTCAAAGCGTGTAAACAGGCGCATAGCACAGCTATGTAACTGTTTACATAATGCAGAAGATGAGCATAAAGACAAAGCTAGATGCTCAAGTTATTTCATGCACGTTCCTAAGTATTCCATGCAGAATAAAATTCGCTCTATGAAATAATTTGTTACACGCTATGTGCATGATCACTTGCAGGATCTAGGTATAAAACTGATCATTAAGGCTGCTGTGGTAGCCGCTCTATTATTCTCTGTACTTCTTGCTCAAGTCGTGACGCTTCATATCCTTGATCTTCAAGTTCAGTTCTTATTCTGTATGTAAATTCCATACGTAACAATCCGATCGTACTATCATCTCCTCTTTGTAAGGCTTCTTGATATTCTTGCTGAAATTGTTGAACATAAGCTGTCATAGAATCACTTTTAATGTCTGATAACATTAGCTCCAACTCAAAATCAGATTTAACAGCAGATGAAGGTAGTACTGATTGTGATTCTGGTTCTGCTGTATAAGGAACCACATTGTTGATCATAATAGACAGCATAATCAATAAAATGCCTGATCCAATCGTAGTAATCACAAAACGCCCAAGCGTATATTCTTTGCCTAACACATTGATTGATTTGATTTGATTATAGCCAAGCCTAACGTAAATAATTATTCCAGCAGAAAAGACAAGAACGCCAATTGCCATGATAATGGGCACAATCGTGTACACTTTATTACTCCTAATATTGATAAAGTTTGAGAACAGCAAGTATCTGCAGATACTTCGCACGGCCATAGTTTCGGTTTAGTAGATAATCTTTGCCAGTATCAGAATTACTGAAACAATTACATAGCTAGCTATGCGCTTGTTTCAGCGCCTTGTTCTTGACAAAAATTATTACACTATAAAATCCGAGACTATAACCGTGCGAAGTATATAACCTAGGTCCTACAAATGACCAATATTATATATACGATATTTGTAGGATCTAGGTGTAAGCTCAATACAAACGTGAATTGTGTATTCTAGCTTAAAACTATCACTGTCATTACCTGCTTAATATAAACTCTTATAACTTCGCACACAATCACCCTGCGACCACTTGTTATTATTAAGAATACTTACAATCACAAACGACTGTTATTCTTCACTTAGTGTTTGCAAATTTATGTTTAGCTCTTATGTCTCAAGTTTCGATATTACCTAGATCCTGCAAGTAATAGCAGGATCTAGGTATTAATAAGTAGGTGGTGGTGGTGGGCTACCTGGTGGCGGTGGCGGTGGAGTAAATCCAGCTGGAGCTGGTGAAATATTTACCCGTCTATTTTTTTCTAATTGATTTAAATTTGAACTCCCCGTAAATCTTGCAGAAACCGGAACACGATGACCTTTTGCGTACATACATTGTATGTAGCTATTATCATAACGTTGTTGACCAATATAGCCAGATGTTTGTGCATTACTTGCTCCACTCGCGCCACCTAGCAACAGACCAGTGCCTGCACCAATTGCGGCACCACGTCCACCACCCAATGCTGCGCCTGCGACGGCACCTAAGGCGGTACCTATTACTGCGCTGTCTACGCCACTAGAGATGGATGCCTGGTTGGGCGTTGTTCCGCCAACTTGTTCATAAGCATATTGTCTGCAAGTATGCTCATCAAAACGAAAATGCTCAAAAGTTGCGCCTGATCCTGGCAGTGTTAATACACTAGGGCCAGTTGGCATATTAACGCACGCTGTGAGTAGGCCTGCAGTCAACAAAATAGATATTCTTGGAATTGTTAACATATGTCACCTCTTTAGATTATTTTATTAGTGGCTGAGGAGCTACTTGCAACCAGCCTTCTGGGCACTGTTTAACATACGGATAGTAACCGTCAGGGTTTCTACAATAGTACCAATAATTGCTTTGTGGTTGAATGGGTGCTGTTTGTTCTTGCTGGATATAAACAGGAGGAGCTGAAGGTACCACAATAGTACGTGGATAATAATAAGGTCTATTATAAGAAGGATACCCATAACCATAGCCACCGTAACCATAATTACCATAGAAACCACGACCATAAAACCCAGAATTATAATAGCCACTACCAAGATTGATGCCAAAATTAAAGCGGTTATGGCGATGTCCACCACCAGAATGACGATGCCCACCGCCGAAGTGGCGATGCCCTCCAGTAAAGTGACGTCCCCCTCCTCCACTATGACGATGTCCACCTCTAGCAATATTTATACGTTGCTGATCACTGCCTGCATGAAGATTATTAGCCATAGACCCACCTCGCGCCCATACAGAGCCAGTTGAAGTTATTGCAATAATGATCACCGACAAATACATTAACTTTATATTTTTCATAGATAACCTCATCTTTTCCTAGCCTTAGATTAATTTTAGTTACTTAA
>JAJFJL010000028.1 GCA_021774055.1 Nitrosomonas sp.
CCAACGCCCAAACCAGGCACCAGTTTCTTCTTGTTCTTGGAACAAAAATTTTAGGCCATGTTGTACTGCTGCTTGATGGCGCTCTTCACCATAAAGAACCAAGAAACCAACACAACGTGCGGTCACGTCACTGGTCGGTGGGTCAATCAGTGCGCCATGATCAGCAAATGGGATTTCGTTTAAATAATGGTAGGTATTATCCATATCAAAGGAAGCAAAACCGCCATTCTTTGACTGCATTCCAGCTAACCAATTAGCGGCACGCATTAAGCTTTCATCATAATTAGAGGATTCTGCATTTTTTAATGCCCAAGCAACTGCAGCGGTGTCATCAAGATCAGGGTAATGCGGGTTAGCATATTGAAAGGCCCAACCACCACCAGGTAAGGTTGGGCGACTATCGCGCCAATCTCCTGGTGCATCTAATACTTGATGTGGAACTAACCAGTCAAGCGCTTTGGTGACCGGTTGTTGATCTGTACTAGGGTCTTCTTGCAACGCAAGACTTGTCAAAATCGTATCCCATATCGGTGAGGTACAAGGCTGACACCAAGCACGATCACCTTCTTCAATCAACAAGCCTTGTAATGCACGTCGGCATTGCGCCCTGTTTGGATGGTCATACTCATAACCTAATAATGCTAGCGCTTCATGTGCATTGACCATTGCCGGAAAAATAGCCCCAACGCCGCATTCACCATTAAGTCGTTCAATGATCCAACGTTCTGAACGCCGTATCGCATAACGACGTATAAATTCTGGAAACATGGGTTCAGCGCGGGCAGAAATTCGTTCAATTACAGTAAAAATTTTAGCTAGACGTGTGCGTACTGGAAGAAAATAATTATACTCATCTTCAGGGGACACTATAAACAGCTCACGAATATCGACTTTACGCGGATTGGCAGCTTTAGCTTTTAGCGTGCACAATATTGACAAGGGCACGACAACAGCTCGCGACCAATAAGAGATTTTGCTAAGATGAAAAGGAAACCAACGTGGCAATAAAATAAGCTCAGCAGGGACAACTGGTGCCCCACGCCATGGAATTTGCTCAAACATTGCCAATAAGATGCGGGTAAAGACATTGGCACGTGCTGCACCACCTCGCGCCAGAATAGCTTCTCGGGCACTAATCATATGTGCAGCATCTGTAGAATCACCAACAAGCTTTAATGCGTAATACGCTTTAACAGTGCAGCTAATATCAAGTTCCCCACCATAATACAACGGCCAACCAGCATGATTAAGATCCTGTTGATCACGGATATAACGTGCCAACCTTTGCTCCAATTGCACATCAACTTCATCCATAAAATGCATCATCATGATATATTCAGCTGGAATAGTACAGTCAGCTTGCAGTGGGAAACACCAATGCCCATCAGGTTGCTGCAATGCTAATAAAGCTGCATGTGCTGCCTTGAATTTATCTTCAAAAACTGTTGAATCAACGACATCATGACTTGAAGATGAAGCTGGTTGAGTAAAAGACTGGTTATCTGTATTGGTACGATTGACCATTTGCCGAAGCATTTTTGATACGTTATGAATTTGTTTCATTTATTTCCATCAAATATTTTTCTTTGTAAAACTTCTTCTTGCATTGGGTCGGTGTAAATATCAAGAGGCAAATCACCATCAAAAACAAGGTATTCACGCTGCTGCGTATACGCTTCTCGTACAAACAGGTAGGGATCCAATGCTGCTTGATCACGAATTTGCAATGGCCCAGACAAACGCGCACGTTTATCTACTGCACCCAAAATAATTAACGGCGCGAGTACAGTAGCACCTGCGATATAACTCGCATAAAACAGTGTATTCGTTACAACACTTATAGGAATATCAGCAACATCACGCTGATTACTTGGACCTAAAATAGGAATAAACCAATAGTTATTCGCATCCACACCCCAAACTGCCAAGGTTTGCCCAAAATCCTCATCGTTTTCTGGTAATCCCATATGGGTTGCCATATCGAACAAACCAAATAAACCAACCGTGGAGTTAATAAAGAACCGTAAACTATCATCAATCCCCTGCCGCACCTTACCTTGCAAAAATGCATTTAAAATCGTATTCGGGTAGGACAAGTTATCATAAAAATTTCCAATCGAACGTTGTGCACCAGCAGGTATATATTCAATATAAACATCAGCAACTGGTTCCAGCAACATGCGATCTACAGAGTCAGTAAAATCATAAGATACACGGTTAATACTCTCGTATGGGTCAGACTGCGACTGCCCCGTATCATTTGTGTTTGTTGCTACTGTTGCGCATCCTGACAGAACAAGAATAATCACCATAATGACAGGTAACAAACTAAATCTTGCAAACAGATTCAAGGTGCTCAATCTTATATTAATGCTATTCATTGAGTAATAGATTCCACTCTAAGTATAAGGGACCAAGAAAAAATTACATCTTCATTTGCCATAACAATTAGTTACATTCCTAATATCACTGATACCAAAAACAAATTAAGACTTATGCTCATATTCAAAAAAACCCACCCCGTACTTAGGGGCGAAGCAATAATAATTTATCCATTTAGGCGAAGTCATTTTGCTATGATTTGAGGCGGTCCGTAGGGAACATAGTTATTCTATGTAACCTGAGGACCAACGAAAAATCAGAGTAAAAGGGCAAATCTAAATGGGCAAATTATTATTGCCTCGTCCCTTAATACGGGAACTTTTAATATTATCTAGACCCTGCAAGTAAGAGGTGCATTCCATGCACCATTTATAACGTTGGTGCGTAAAACGCACCCTGCCTTAAATGTAACCCGAATAATTAAGGGTGCCAAAACTTCCATATAATTTATTGATAACAAGGTATTTGGCGTGTAACCAACCCTTGGTCTACTAACCATGTAATCTCGTCTTTCAAAGCTTGTCGTAATGAATTTTGTGGAAAGCCTAATTCTTTTATCGCCTTGTCACTATTAAAAAACATCGGGTGGAAAGCCAATCTCACACCAGTTAAAGGGGCTTTAGGTGGTCTATGTGTAATATAGTCAGAAGTAAATTCTGACAATACACCTGCAGCCAAAGCTAGCCAATAAGGAACCCGTAATTTTGGCATCTGAAGTCTGGTAATTTCTTCTATTAACTGTAGCAATTCACTTAACGTTATATTCTCATTGCCTAAAATATAACGCTCACCTGGACGTCCGTATTGAGCCGCAAGTAGATGTCCAATTGCAACGTCACGCACATCTACCAAATTGAGTTGGCAATTTAAATAAGCAGGGGTTCTAGCATTAATGAAATCCAAAATCATGCGAGTGGGTGGCGTAATCAAACGGTCCCCTGGACCAACCGGCAAGGTAGGTGCTACGACTACTACCGGCAAACCATCTTTCGCAGCCTTAAATGCAGCTTGCTCAGCAAGAAATTTTGAACGGCAATAAGGTCCAGGCATTTCATTTAATCTTCGCTGCACCGATGCATTCACTGGGGCATTGCTTCGTACGTTACCTGTTAGAATCGATTCAGTTGAGGTGTACACAATAACTTCCAGATCTTTCTTTGCTGCTTCTTTAAAAACATTAAGACTGCCTTCATGATTCACACGCTGAAAATCTTTCTTGTCACGCGCCCACAAATTTGGATTAGCGGCTAAATGATAGAGCCTATCCACCCCTTTTAATGCATGACGAATAACACTTGCATCGCACACAGAACCACGAATCACTTCCACACCTGAAGACAACGGAACATCCGGCAGTTCTAGTACTTTAACGACTTCACCTTGCGCTAACAATAAGCTGACTAAATGTGAACCAATAAAACCACCGCCGCCGGTAACCAGCGAGCACCCTGGAGACAAAATATCTTCCCCTTACGAACTTATTGTAAAAAAAACGATTTTTAGAAACACAATTTAACAATGATTATTTATCTATATCCTGCATATGATGATATAAACACAATTACTCACTCTTGCGCTCACCCTGTACAATTTCTACTAATTTTAATGCTTGCAATTCCATTTCTATTACTAAGTCATCTACTTTAGCACGGAAATACCGATAAAATATCATGCTAGGAATTGCCACTAAGATACCAAAAGCAGCATTATACAGTGCAACAGAAATACCGTAGGCTAGCTGTGTTGGATCGCTACCTGTTGGAGAATTCGAACCGAAAATTTCAATCATACCAACTAAAGTACCAAACAAGCCCATTAGCGGACTCAGCGAAGCTATTGTACCCAACGTTGTTAAATTACGATCCAATCCGTGAGCCACAGCACGCCCTGCCTCCTCTATAGATTCTTTCATTACTTCACGAGATGCACCAACATCTTTCAACCCTGCTGCAAAAATTTGACCTAAAGGTGAATGCTTTTGTAGCTTAGCAATCATTTCAGGACTTACCCCTTTCCTGTTATATTCACTTAACACTTTAGGTAATAGTTCTTTGGGTGAAACAAGCTTTAAACGCAGAGCCCACAACCGCTCACCAATAATACCAACGGCTATAATAGACGCGAATATAATTGGCCAAATTGGCCACCCAGCTGCTTGAATTAATGAAAACACGCAATATTCTCCTCGGCAACCTGATATAAATATTTTATTAATTGAAACCTAAATAGTGCAAGTTACCATACACATTTTGCATGATCGCTTGCAAAATCCAGGTGAAACATATTCTCATTTGCATTTATAACAGTCAATTAAGTTTACAATGCTTGAAACACTGCTAATACAGCCTATTTCACACCAAAATAAAAATTCTTTTTTTATCCACATAAACTGTGGATAAGTTTGTGGATAGACTGATAATAGAACAATTAAGTTACACTTTAATAACATAATTTATTAAACTGACTTATTCTAATCAAAATAAATTATATTATTATAAACAAGTAGTTAGCTAGAACTCTAAATCTCAACATAACATATATATAACAATCTTATAGAAACCACAAAAAATGTGGACTATTACAGAATATCAAGATGAAATTTTCTTTATTACTCAACACCCCAAATATAATATTCAGTATCAGTGAATTAAATTATAACGCTAAATTATTACTGGAACAGAGCATCCCTCTCATTTGGATTAGTGGTGAAATTTCCAACCTCAAACGTTATCACTCAGGACATTGGTATTTTTCCCTAAAAGATGACGACGCACAGGCCCGTTGCGTCATGTTTTATCATAAAAACCGCTATCTTGATTGGCAGCCTTGCGATGGCATGCAAGTTGAAGTACGTGCATACGTAACACTTTATGAACCACGTGGAGAATTCCAGTTAAATATTGAAACAATTCGCCGAGCAGGACTTGGCCGTTTATTTGCGGCATTCGAACAATTAAAAGATAAATTAGACAAAGCGGGATTATTTAATCCAATAAATAAAAAAAAATTACCAAAACATCCACAGCAAATTGGCATTATTACCTCACCATCAGCAGCAGCCCTATACGATGTTTTATCCACCCTAAAAAAACGCATGCCAGCTATTGCTATCATTATCTACCCAACACTTGTACAAGGTGAAAAAGCTGCAGAAAATATCACTAATGCTATTCAATTGGCAATACAACATGACAAATGTGAAACATTAATTATATGTAGAGGTGGTGGCAGCATTGAAGATTTATGGCCATTTAATGAAGAAAGTGTAGCTAACGCTATATACGCCTGCCCAATACCAACAATCAGTGGAATAGGACATGAGACTGATTTTACCATTACTGACTTCGTAGCTGATGCTCGTGCACCAACACCAACTGGTGCTGCACAACTAGCTTGCCAAGATAATAAGGTCTTAATAGAACGAATCAATATTTATCACAACAAAATACAACAAAACAATCAATATACAATTGAACGATTAATGCAAAAATTAGATATATTATCCCTACGATTAATTCATCCAGGTAAACACATACATAATCAAAGAAATAATTTACAACATTTATATGAAAGGTTAACTAATGCTTGGCTAAATCTAACAAACTCATACAACTGGACACTATTATCTAATAAACAACAAATTACATCCAAAAAAACTAATATTACCCAATTAACTAAAAACAACTTAGAAAAAAGATCAAGACTACAGCATGCAATGCAATATAGTTTTGAAACTACGAGCATAGAACTAAATAGGCTTCTAGAGCATCTCAACCACCTAAATCCAAATACAGTACTATCACGAGGATATAGTATTAGCTATACTGCCGATGGTCAGGTTATACGCAATAATAAGCAGATCAATCAAGGTGACAACATTCACATTAACTTTGCTGTTGGTCAATGCGATGCCACCATATTAAATAAACATAACAACACTAAACTTATTAAGGAAAAATAAGCAATGCCTAAAACTTTTATATCACTTGGTGCTATGAATGCATTTTTATGTGTCTTACTCGGTGCCTTTGGAGCACACGGACTTAAGCATAAACTATCACCAGATATGCTAATTATTTTTCAGACAGGTGTAGAGTATCATTTCTACCATGCGTTCGGCCTTATTATGATTGGATTAATACTGCTACATTTTTCTAAAGCTAAATTGATAATATTATCCGGCTGGCTAATGCTTGCAGGAATCATTGTATTCTGTGGAAGTCTGTATGGTATAAGTCTGACTGGAACACGCGAATTAGGAATGTTGGCTCCATTAGGCGGATTATCATTGATAAGTGCTTGGGGACTACTTACTTATGGAGTATGGAAAAACAATTAGGAGTGAGGCAATAATAGTTTATCCATTTAGGTGCAGTCATTTTGCTCTGATTTTAGGCAGTCCGTTATCCTATGTAACCGTAGGACAAACGAAAGATCAGAGTAAAAGGACAAGTATAAATGGATAGGGTATTATTTCTTCGTCCCTTAGACACAAAAAAACACCTTTGGCTATTCAAAGGTGTTTTATCTAAAAACCTACCTACATAGAACTCTCAATAGCGTAAAGGCTCAACCCCATCAATGCTTGTGGAAACAATCCTAAGATTATAATCGCTATACCATTCACACTAACCAACATTTTAACGTCAATGTTCGGCAAAATAGGTGCATCTGTTTCTGGCTCATCAAAATACATCAGTTTAATGATACGTAAGTAGTAGAAAGCACCAATTAGTGAGAATAATACAGCCACAATAGCTAACCAAATATATCCAGCACTTAATACCGCTTGCAACACTGATAGTTTTGCATAAAAACCAATCATAGGCGGTATACCTGCCATAGAAAGCATCATCAGCATTGTTATGAATGCATACCAAGAATTACGCTTATTCAACCCTTTAAAATCATTAATATGATCTGACTCAAACCCTTCTCTTGACAACATCAGAATAATTGCAAAGGTTCCCAACGTCATCAAAACATAAGCAATTACATAAAATAGTGCTGAGCTATAGCCATTCCAATTAGCAGCAACTAAACCGAGAATCAAAAAACCCATATGAGAAATCGTAGAATAAGCCAACATGCGCTTGATATTGGTTTGTGCGATCGCAGCAATATTTCCAATCGCCATAGACATCACGGCCAATATGACTAACATGCCTTGCCAATCGGCAACCATTTCCCCCATCCCCTCTACTAGCAGACGCATCACAAAGGCAAATGCAGCTAATTTAGGAGCGGATCCAATAAACAAAGTTATTGCTGTAGGAGCACCATGATAAACATCTGGTGCCCACATATGGAAAGGTGCTGCACTTAATTTAAAACTAATACCAGCAACAATGAAAACCAAACCTATAACTAATATTTGATGATCAATATCACCACCGCGAATCGCATCTGCTATTTGAGAAAGATGTAGCTCTCCTGTTGCACCATACACCATTGACATGCCGTATAGCAAAAATCCAGAAGCCAAGGCACCTAATACAAAGAATTTCATAGCCGCTTCAGTTGCTAATACATTTTCACGACGTAGCGCAACCATGGCGTATAAGGAAAGAGATAACAGTTCAAGACCCAAATACAAAGTAAGGAAATGACTGGCAGAAATCATCACCATCATTCCAAGCGTAGCAAACAAAACTAAACTGAAAAATTCACCTGTATACATACCACGTACACTAATGTAGGCACGTGAATAAACCAACACAGAAGCAACTGTTATGTATACCATTAACTTTAAAATGTCTGCCATTGGGTCATCAACAAACATTCCTGAGAACGTATAACTAACATCAGAAGATAATGTGCTAAAGGTTAGTATTGCACAACCAAGTAAGGCTGCTTGTGACAAGATATACGAAACATAGCGTCTCTTTTCTCCTACAAAAAGATCAGCAAGCATAACGATACACACCATTACCAAAAGAAATATTTCAGGATATGCAGGTGCTAAATCGGGTGGTATAAAATTCATTAATCAATATCTCTTGGTTAAAGTTTGCTCTGAGCAACATGTGCAAGCAATTCATCTACAGTTGCATGCATTACTTCAGTTAATGGGAATGGGTAAACACCAATCCATAAAACAGCAATTGCCAAAATTGCTAATATCGCAAATTCACGTTTTGAAACATCCTTCAATCCTTCAACTGCCGGATTGGCCACCTCACCAAAAATAACCCGCTTATAAAGCCACAGAGTATAGGCAGCACCAAATATCAGAGTAGTCGCAGCAAGGAATGCGTACCAGAAATTAACTTTTACGGCACCCATGATTACCATAAACTCACCTACAAAACCACTGGTACCTGGTAATCCTGCATTCGCCATGGCAAACAACATAAAGAAGGCTGCAAATACAGGCATTTTATTAGCCACACCACCATAATCAGCGATTTGACGAGAATGAACCCTGTCATACAAAACACCAATACACAAAAACATTGCTGCGGAGATAAATCCATGTGAGAGCATCTGTACCATTGCCCCCTCAAGCCCGTAAGCATTAAACAGGAAAAAACCCAGAGTAACAAAACCCATATGTGCAATAGATGAATAAGCAATCAGCTTTTTCATGTCTACTTGCATCAATGCAACTAAGCCAATATAAACAATCGCAATCAATGATAATGCGATCATCATTCCAGATAAATATTGGCTCGCATCAGGAACAATCGGCAATGAGAAGCGTAGAAATCCGTAGCCACCCATTTTTAACAAAATAGCTGCCAGAATAACCGAGCCACCAGTCGGTGCTTCAACGTGCGCATCTGGTAGCCAGGTATGTACCGGCCACATTGGAACTTTAACTGCAAAGGCAAGTAAGAATGCAATAAAGATAAGTATTTGAGGCTCTATTGGTAATGGCAATTTATGATAATCAAGAATCGAGAAACTACCATCGGATACCTGATACAAATAAATAAATGCAATCAACATTAACAACGAACCAAGCAGTGTATAAAGGAAAAACTTTATAGCAGCATAAACACGATTTGCACCACCCCACACACCAATAATTAAGAACATTGGTAACAAGGATGCTTCCCAAAAAGTGTAAAAGAGAATGGCATCAAGGGATGCAAACACACCATTCACAATACCTGACATGATTAAAAAAGCACCCATATACTGTGCAACACGCTCTTTAATTACTTCCCACCCAGCCATGATAACTAATGGCGTAGTAAAGCAGTTCAACAAAATCAACGGCATTGAAATGCCATCAATTCCAAGATGATAATACACATTAAATCGTTCAAACCAGCTGTGTTTCTCAACAAATTGCATTGAACTTAATGCAGGATCAAATTGTGTATATAGGGGAATAGCAACCAAAAATCCCAACACAGATCCAACCATCGCAATAATGCGAGCAACCGGTGCTTTACGATCATCACCTGTTGCTAACACTAACAAGCCAATAGCAATAGGGATCCAGATAACTAAACTTAATAGAGGCAAACCAAACAACATGTTTATTCCGTTTTATTCGTGTTAATACGCGACATTTTAAAATACTGTCTCATGTTTATATTTTTTGAATTATCAGAATTAATACAGCCACAAAGATAATACAACGAACACTCCCACAATCATGGTAAACGCATAGTGATAAATATATCCTGTTTGAAAGCGACGAACCAATGTGGCTGACCAAGCAACAACTCTTGCTGCTCCATTAACAAAGAAACCATCAATTATTTTTATATCGCCATATTTCCATAGTTTACTGCTGAGTGCACGCGATCCACCGGCAAATAACCAGGAATAGAATTCATCAATATAATATTTGCGATCTAGTAGCGTATATATAGGCAAAAACATGTTCTTTATCTTCTCAGGTAAGTCTGTGCGTACTATATATAAATACCAGGCAGTAAATATACCAGCTACTGACAGCCAGAATGGTAAGGTTGAAAGAGCATGTATCATCATTCCAAAAACACCGGTAAATTCAGCACCAAGCTGCTCTATTGCATTATGCTGTGGTAGCACATGAATCGCCCCATCAAAATAAGAGCCAAAAACAATCGGTCCTATAAACCAGCCCGCTCCAATAGTCGGAATTGCTAGAACAATCAGTGGAAAGGTTACCACCCGTGGTGATTCCTGCAAATGTTCCTTAGTGTGAGCATCCATACGCGGCTCACCATGGAATGTCATAAATATAAGCCTAAAGGTATACAGTGCCGTAACAAATACCGTAGCCAATACACAGAAATAAGCAAATTCGACACCAGGAATATTAGCAAACCCTACTGCTTCAATAATTGCATCTTTGGAAAAGAATCCTGAAAATCCAGGAACACCTGCACTTGCAACAGCGGCTATAAACATTGTCCAATAGGTGTACGGCATATATTTTTTCAATCCGCCCATTTGCTGCATATTTTGCACGTGATGCATCGCAATAATTACTGATCCTGCGCCCAGGAATAATACAGCTTTAAAGAATGCGTGGGTCATCAAATGAAAAATTGCAGCAGAATAAGCTGATGCACCTAATGCAACAGTCATATAGCCTAATTGCGACAACGTAGAATAAGCAACCACTCGTTTAATATCAGTTTGAACAACAGCTATTAAAGCCATAAATAATGTTGTAATTCCACCAACAACCAATATCATTGATAATGCTGCCTCTGACTGCTCAAATAGAGGTGACATACGTGCCACCATAAATATTCCAGCAGTAACCATGGTTGCAGCATGAATCAAGGCAGAAATTGGCGTTGGTCCTTCCATTGAATCTGGCAACCAAACATGTAAAGGAAATTGCGCCGACTTACCCATTGCGCCAATGAACAATAAAATACAAATTACTGATATAACCAACCATGGCATTCCAGGAATCAATTCTACAGTCTCACCAGATACCTGCTCAACACCAGCAAATACTGTGGCGTAATCAAGAGTACCGAAATACATCAACACCATGGCGATACCAAGCAAAAATCCAAAATCACCAACACGATTAACCAAGAATGCTTTCATATTGGCATAAATTGCCGTTGGTCGCTTATACCAAAAACCAATTAACAAATACGAAACTAAGCCAACTGCTTCCCAGCCAAAAAACAATTGTAGAAAGTTATTTGACATTACTAACATCATCATTGAAAAAGTAAACAATGAGATGTAACTAAAGAAACGTTGGTAGCCTGGGTCATTATGCATATAACCGATGGTATATATGTGAACCATTAATGAAACCAAACTCACTACCACCATCATCGTGGCAGATAGCTGATCAATTAAAAAGCCAATTTCAAAATGTGTATCACCAGTTATTAGCCACGTATACACACTCCCGTTATATACGTTCCCATCTAGCACATCCATAAAAATAATGAGTGATGCGACCAGAGATGTGAACACCAACGATATGGTGACACGGTGGCTCCATGTAGGCCCAATAAACCGACCAAACAAACCAGCAATTAGTGCACCCAATAAAGGTGCTAACGGTACAAGTAGATAAAGTGTTTGCATTAGGTCTTAAAGTAATATATCAATGATGTACTAAACGATAAGTTCAATAAATTAACCCTTGAGTTCATTTATATCATCCACATTAATTGTTTTCATATTCCTAAATAATACGACTAGAATTGCTAAACCAATTGCCGCCTCTGCAGCCGCAACCGTCAAGATAAAGAATACAAAAATTTGTCCTGCTGTATCTTGCAAATAATGCGAGAAGGCAACAAAATTCATATTTACTGCCAGCAGCATTAATTCTATTGCCATAAGAATAATAATTACATTCTTGCGATTAAGAAAAACACCAACCACACCGATAGCAAATAAAATTGCGCCAAGTATCAGATAATGGGATAATGATACCAAGTTAACTTCCCCTCATTTAGAACAATCCATAACCAGATCAACAAACAAGATAGCGCAAATCCTATCTTCACATCAATCAACGGCAAGCTGAATAGTTATATTTTAAATTAAAAGTCTTTATTCTTTCTTCTCAGAAGCCATTTTTACAATACGCAATCTATCTTCACGCCTTACCATCACTTGTTTACCTGGATCAAGGGACACTTTATCCGTGCGATGACGTAGTGTTAATGCAATTGCTGCAACCATAGCAACTAATAATATAACTGCAGCTAATTCAAAAGCATAAACATATTCTGTATAAATTAAACGACCGAGTTCCTTAGTGTTACTATAATCTGCCGCCTGTGCTGGTGGAGAAGGCATTGCTTCAAGACTAAAAGGACCACTGGACAACACCATTGCAATTTCTGCAACCAAAACTAACGCTAACAAAGCACCGAATGGAAACCACTTCCAAAATCCCTCTCTCATACGATCTAGATTTATATCTAACATCATAACAACAAAAAGAAACAGCACCATAACCGCACCGACATAAACCAACACCAATGTTATTGCCAGAAATTCAGCCTCTAGCAATAACCATAAGCCTGCACAAGTAACAAACGACAAAACAAGTAGTAATGCAGAATAAACTGGATTACGCGAAGTAACCACACCTAGTGCACTCGTAATTAATACGGTTGCAAAAAAATAAAAAACGAAATCCTGAAAATTCATGGGTATCTAGTCGCCAAATTTATCGGTATTTTGCATCAACTTGTCTGTCTTTAGCAATTTGTTCTTCATATTTGTCGCCAACAGCAAGCAACATTTCTTTAGTATAAATCAGATCACCACGCTTTTCTCCGTGATATTCAAGTACGCGTGTTTCCACAATTGAATCAACGGGACAAGATTCTTCACAAAACCCGCAGAAGATACATTTTGTTAAATCAATATCATAACGTGTTGTCCGACGTGTCCCATCTTCACGCTGCTCTGAATCAATGGTAATGGCCATTGCAGGACATACTGCCTCACATAATTTACATGCAATACAACGCTCTTCTCCATTAGGATAACGACGCAACGCATGCAACCCACGAAAACGTGGTGATTGCGGTGTTTTCTCTTCTGGAAAATGTACAGTAATTTTTGGTTTGAATAGATAGCTACCTGTAACCATCAGGCCTTTGAGCATTTCAAACAACAAAAAAGTTTTAAAAAAGTGCTTAATTCGATTCATAATAATTTTCTACGTTTAGAACCAGAGACTAAGAGGAAACATACTACGAATTGAATCTGGCAATTGCATGATCGCACCTAAAACTAAAATCCATACTAACGTCAACGGAATAAATATTTTCCATCCTAAACGCATAATTTGATCGTATCGATATCTCGGGAAAGTTGCACGGAACCATAAAAACAAGAACAATATAAATGCTATCTTAAGTAACAACCAGATAAAACCTGGTATCCATGTGAACGGCGCTATATCCAAAGGTGGCAACCATCCACCAAGAAACAAAATACTTGTCAGAGTGGCAACCAGTATCATATTAGAGTATTCAGCTAAGAAGAATACTGTAAATGCCATACCAGAATAATCAACATGGAAACCAGCAACAATTTCTGACTCCCCTTCTGCCACATCAAAAGGCGCTCTATTTAATTCAGCAACACCAGATATCAAATAAACCAGAAACATAGGGAACAACGGAATAAAATACCAACTAAAAAAACTACCACCTTGCTGTCCATTAACAATATCACTTAAATTCAAACTAGCTGACATCATTAACACGCAAACTAAAGCAAATCCCATTGCCAATTCATAAGATACAACCTGTGCTGCTGATCGCATTGCTCCCAAAAAAGCATACTTAGAATTGGATGCCCAGCCAGCTAATATAATGCCATAAACACCCATAGACGTCATCGCAAGAATATAAAGCAAACCTGCGTTGATATCAGCCAAAACCACTTCTGGAGAAAAAGGAATCACGGCCCAAGCAGCCAACGCCGGTGCTATCGTTAAAACTGGTGCAAGTAAAAATAATTTCTTATTTGCACTATTGGGGATAATGATCTCTTTCATTATCGCTTTAACAGCATCAGCTATTGGTTGACCCCATCCACGCAGCCAAGGAATACCAAAAAAGGTAACTCGATTTGGCCCAACACGAATTTGCATAGACGCAATAATCTTACGTTCAGCAAATGTGAGATAAGCGACACCAAGTAATAATGGAACCACAATAGCAAGAATAAGAACCCAGTTCTTAGCTAATAAAAAAAAGGCAGATCCCCAATCGGTACCAAATATCTGTTCAAACAGCTGCTGAATATACTCCATTTACAGAATCCCAATCCTTACCATTACAATTTAGCGACCATGATTTCACCAAACATAGCACCCAATACTGCTGTCTTTGAATGCGCACCAGCTACTCTAACGCAATCCAAAGGCAATTTATCATCACATGCAGCTCGCAATTGAATCTCACCATCGCCCTGACTAACTTTCACAACATCCCCATCCGAAACACCTAGTTTTTTTAGAAGCACAGATGACATCCATGCGCGAGGCTCGACCGAATCAGAAGTTTGCTGCAAAGATTCCGCACGCCTAACTATTGAGTCAGCTTGATAAATTGGCACCTCACCAATACGTTGTATAACTTGTTCTCCAAACGCAGGCAATTTAATATCACGAACATTCAAGTTATTATCAAGACGGCCCTTAAAATCTCCATTCTCCGACAGTACCTCTTCTCGAACATGCTCTGATGTTTCATACTCAAAACCATCAAACTTTTGCAAATTACCCATTACACGCAATACTTTCCAGGCAGGACGAGCAGCACCCAAAGGTGACACAACACCATTAAAACTCTGAGCACGACCTTCTGTATTAATAAAAGTCCCCGAAGTCTCAGTAAAAGGAGCAATTGGCAACAACACATCAGAATAATCCATTGCATTACCGCGAAAGCAATTCATCGAAACAACAAACGCTGCAGTTTCCAATGTTCTAAGTGCCTGTCGTGAATTATTCACATCATATTCTGGTTCCACATTCAAAAGCATATAACCCTGACATTGGCTCTCACCTGGATCAAGCATTTGTGAAGCATTAAGTCCAGACCATTCTGACTGTTTAATTTCCTCAGTTACATTATATACGGGCATTGGAACCGCATTTGCCACATATCCCCCGACACTATTTGCTGCTTCTCCAAGCATACCAAACCGAGCCGATATAACTCGCGCTATCGATTGAACTAATGAAAGAATCTCCGAATATTGTGGGTGGTGCTGCGCAATATTACCCAAATAAATTGCTACAGATTTATTATCTATAAGACTAGTCGCAATATTTCTCGCAACAGCCGTTACTGTCACCATTTTTATTATTGCACTTGTGCCTTTCGGTGCATCTACACCTTTGTTTTGCACCAAAGCTTTCAGGATTTCAGCTAGCGTTGAAACCATCGCATTCGGGGACACTACTGCTTCATTAGCAACATTTGTCAGCAAATCATCACTATGTGGATTCACTACATTAAGTTGCGCTCCTTCTTTTACAGCTTGACGTAAACGTTGCGCAATAAGCGGATGGTCTTTACGTAGTGTACTACCAACTATTAACACTGCATCTAACTTTGAAAGATCATCAACACTAGTACCTAACCACGGCACACCCTGCAACTGACTATCTAAGCGAAAATCCGCCTGACGCAAACGATGATCAACATTGCTGCTACCCATTGCTCGAACAAGCTTCTGCAATAAGTATAACTCTTCCAGAGTACTATGAGGTGAACCAAGCGCACCAATAGCTTGCACACCATACTTACCTTTAACTGCCAAAAGCCCATCAATGGCAAAAGCAAGCGCGTCTTCCCAACTACAAACTTGCCAGCCACCATCACGTTTTATCATTGGCTGGCTCAACCTGTCTTCCGAATTAAGCCCTTCATATGAAAAACGATCTTTATCAGACAACCAACATTCATTTATTACGTCGTTATCTCGTGGAAGAACACGCATAACACGATTATTTTTCACTTGCACAACCAAATTAGATCCCAAACCACAATGCGGACTAATTGATTTTCTACGAGACAGTTCCCACGAACGCGCAGAATAACGAAACGGCTTACTAACAAGTGCACCGACTGGGCACAAATCTATCATATTTCCAGATAATTCAGAATCAACTGATTTACCAACAAATGATAAAATTTCGGAATGCTCTCCACGCCCAGCTTGACCAAGCTCCATAATTCCAGCGATCTCTTGACCAAAACGCACACAACGCGTGCAATGAATGCAGCGCGTCATATCTGTTGAAATAAGTGGACCAAGATTTTTATTTGTTACTACACGCTTATCTTCCGTATAACGCGACTCACCAGCACCGTACCCTACAGCTAAGTCCTGCAATTGGCATTCACCACCTTGATCGCAAATAGGACAGTCCAACGGATGATTAATTAACAAAAATTCCATCACCCCCTTTTGGGCTGCAATTGCTTGTTCCGTACGGGTAAATACCTTCATTCCCTCCATCACTGGAGTCGCACAAGCAGGCAACGGTTTCGGTGCCTTCTCAACCTGCACCAAACACATGCGGCAATTTGCAGCAATAGACAGTTTCTTGTGATAACAAAAATGAGGAATATAAATCCCCAATTCTTTGGCACCATCCATAACAGTACCACCTTTAGGTACTGAAATTTGCTTACCGTCGATTTCAATATTGATCATCGGATGAAAATTATAAATTTAATTACAAATAGACAAAATTATTTTTGTAAGTACAAACCAACACTAAACCATACATTTTTTATGTTCAATGTGGTAAATAAACTCATCACGAAAATGCTCTACCATCGCACGCACCGGCATAGCTGCGGCATCCCCTAAAGCACAAATTGTACGTCCCTGTATGTTATCAGCAATATTATCAAGAAGATCTAGGTCTTCCATACATCCTTTTCCATTTTCAATGCGGTTAACAATACGATAGAGCCATCCAGTACCCTCACGGCACGGTGTACATTGACCACACGATTCTTCAAAATAAAAATAAGACAAACGATCCAACGCCTTAACCATGCAAGTAGTTTCATCCATAATAATAACCGCACCAGAACCCAACATTGAACCAGCCTTTGCTATAGAATCATAATCCATATCCGTTTCCATCATAACATCTCCTGGTAACACAGGCATTGACGACCCACCAGGAATACATCCCTTAAGCTTTTTACCACCTCGCATACCACCAGCCATTTCTAGCAATACAGAAAAAGGCGTGCCCATCGGAATCTCATAGTTACCCGGTTTATTAACATGGCCAGATACAGAGAACAATTTAGTCCCTCCATTATTTGGCTTGCCAAGATCTAAGTATTTTTCTCCACCATTGCGAATTATCCAGGGTACAGAGGCAAAGGTCTCTGTATTATTTATCGTTGTTGGTTTTCCATAAAGGCCATAATTCGCAGGAAACGGTGGTTTAAAGCGTGGTTGACCTTTTTTTCCTTCTATAGACTCTAGCAACGCAGTTTCTTCTCCACATATATAAGCACCATAACCATGATGGTTATACAACTGAAAACTAAAATCTGATCCAAGTATCCTATCCCCAAGGTATCCTGCAGCACGCGCCTCGTCTATAGCCTCTTCCATGCGTAAGTAGGTATCCCATATCTCACCATGAATATAGTTATAACCTGTTTTAACACCCATTGCATAAGCTGCTATTAACATTCCTTCAATCAAAATATGCGGATTATAACGCATAATATCACGATCTTTAAATGTCCCTGGCTCACCTTCATCCGAGTTACAAACCAAATATTTTTCACCCTCATACTGCTTGGGCATAAAGCTCCATTTCAAACCAGTCGGAAATCCTGCACCACCACGCCCCCGTAATGCTGACTTTTTAACCTCTTCAATTATTTCTTCTGGTGAAATTCTATCGCTAATAATCTTTTTAAGAGCAGCATAACCCTCTCGCCGCTCATAACTTTTTAATCGCCAATTCTCAGGATCGGATGCATTAACACCATTAGTCATTGTCAGCGTGAATTCGGTCATTTATTCAACTCCTGCAGCAATTGATCAATTTCATCATTTGACATAAAACTACACATACGCCTATTGTTAACCAACAACACTGGTGCATCGCCACAAGACCCCATACACTCACCTTCTTTTAGTGTAAACATACCATCTGGCGTGGTCTGATTAAACCCAATTCCTAGCTTCTGTTTTAAATGATCGGCGGCATTATTACCACCAGACAATGCACAAGGCAAATTAGTACAAACTGTAAGCTTGTATTTACCCAGTGGCTCTAAATCGTACATATTATAGAAGGTTGCCACTTCATAAACAGCAATCGGCGGCATATCTAAATATTCCGCTACAAAATCCATTGTTTCTGTCGCTAACCAACCTTTCTCTTCTTGAGCAATAGCAAGCGTTGACATTACAGCAGAACGTTTCTGATCCCCTGGATACTTCGCAATCTCTCGATCAATTCTCTTGATGGACTCTGAACTTAACATCTTTTTTATCTATCTATTTCGCCAAAAACAATATCCTGCGTACCAATAATCGTAACTAAATCTGCAATCATGTGACCACGCGACATCTCATCTATCCCAGCTAAGTGCGCAAACCCAGGAGCGCGTATTTTCAACCTATAAGGCTTATTAGCACCATCAGAAACCAGATAAATACCAAATTCTCCTTTGGGATGCTCAACAGCCACATAAGCTTCACCAGGAGGAACATGAAAACCTTCTGTAAACAGCTTGAAATGATGAATCATTTCTTCCATATTCTGCTTCATGCCAACACGCGATGGAGGCGCCACTTTATGATTCTCCGACATAACTGGACCAGGATTTTTTTGTAACCACTCTACACACTGTTTAATAATTCGACTTGACTGGCGGAACTCCTCCATACGAACCAAATAACGATCATAACAATCACCATTCACACCAACAGGCACATCAAAATCCAGTTTATCATACACTTCGTATGGCTGTTTCTTGCGTAAATCCCACTCAACACCAGAACCACGTAACATTGGCCCAGTAAACCCCAAAGCTTTTGCACGCTCAGGAGAAACAATACCAATATCAACTAAACGCTGTTTCCAAATACGATTATCGGTTAACAATGTTTCATATTCATCAACCAAAGCTGGGAAACGAGATGCAAAGTCATCAATAAAGTCCAGTAACGACCCTTCGCGATTTTCATTACGCTTCTTTGTCTGCTTTACGTTATGAATTTTTGACGACTCATATTGTGGCATGGTATCAGGCAAATCTCTATAAACACCACCAGGACGATAATACGCAGCATGCAACCTAGCACCAGAAACAGCCTCATAACAATCCATTAAATCTTCACGCTCACGAAACGCGTAAAGAAAAATAGTCATCGCACCAACATCTAATCCATGTGCACCAATCCATAAAAGATGATTAAGTATCCTGGTAATTTCATCAAACATTACACGTATATACTGTGCACGCAATGGCACTTCAATCTTTAGCAATTTCTCGATCGCCATGACATAGGCGTGCTCATTAGACATCATAGACACATAGTCTAATCTATCCATGTACGGAACCGACTGAAGAAAAGTTTTATTTTCAGCTAGTTTTTCTGTACCACGATGCAACAACCCAATATGCGGATCAGCCCGAAGAATAACCTCGCCATCTAACTCCATGACCAACCGCAAAACCCCGTGTGCTGCCGGGTGCTGAGGGCCAAAATTCATTGTGTAATTTCTTATTTCAGCCATACCTTACTTCACAAAATACCGGCACAAAAACTGCACACTTGTTGAAAATCAAAAAATTCATTTTATCCGCCATCTCCATAGCCTGTTTCACGTATAACATGCGGCGTAATTTCACGCGGCTCAATACTTACAGGCTGGTAGATAACCCTTTTTTGCTCTGCATCATAACGCATCTCTACATTTCCTGTTATCGGAAAATCCTTACGAAACGGATTACCAATAAATCCATAATCAGTGAGAATACGACGCAAATCCGGATGACCGGTAAACACAATACCGAAAAGATCAAATGCCTCACGCTCAAACCAATTGACTGCAGGCCAGGTACCAATAACTGAATCCACAACCGGAAACACGTCATCACCAGCAAACACTTTAACCCGCAATCTATTGTTATTTTCTACAGATAACAAATGATAGATTACCGCAAAACGTGTGCCATTTTGCCCAGGTTTTTCATTTATCTCCAAACTATCTGAACGGCCATAAGCAATATAATCAATTCCACACAAATCAATTAATGTATCAAAATTTAGCTCAACACGATCCCGCAGCAACTCAGACACAGACAACATATCTTCCGGTCGCACCACGGCGGTTAACTCTCCAAATTGCTCATCTATACTAACAAGCTTGCTCTCTAGTATATTCTGCAATGATGATGATAACTGTTCTAAATGAGTAATTGACATAGTTAATTCAACGAGCAATCGTGTTAGTTCGATGTATTTTATTCTGCAACTGAATAATACCGTAAAGAAGCGCCTCTGCAGTCGGAGGACAGCCTGGCACATAAATATCAACAGGGACAATACGATCACAGCCACGCACAACAGAATATGAATAATGATAGTATCCGCCACCGTTAGCGCATGAACCCATGGAAATAACCCACCGTGGCTCAGCCATTTGATCATATACTTTACGTAAAGCCGGAGCCATTTTATTACACAACGTTCCAGCTACGATCATAACATCAGACTGACGCGGACTTGGTCGAAACACAATACCAAAACGATCCAAATCATACCGTGACGCACCTGTCTGCATCATTTCCACAGCACAACAGGCCAGACCAAAAGTCATCGGCCACATAGAACCTGCACGACCCCAATTTATAACCGAATCAAGCGTTGTAGTAACAAACCCTTTCTCAATTGTGCCTTCAATACTCATTAACTAATCCCACTCTAGAGCACCCTTCTTCCACTCATAGACAAAACCTACAACCAAAATGCTAAGAAAAATAACCATGGCAACAAAACCAAATAAGCCAATTTCGTTCAATACAATCGCCCACGGAAATAAGAAAGCAATTTCCAGATCAAACAGAATAAATAAAATAGCAACCAAATAATAACGCACATCAAATTTCATACGCGCATCTTCAAACGCCTCAAAACCGCATTCATAAGTTGACAACTTCTCATCATCCGGACGATTTGGCGCCAGCAGCCACCCTGCTAGCATTGGCACCACACCTACTGCAAAACCAATAACAATAAATAGCAAAATAGCAAAATAATTTTCAAGCATTTAGGAAGATTACTCTAAAGAAATTATATTACACACAAAAACATACTCATACATGGTGCCGACGGCGAGACTCGAACTCGCACAGCTCTCGCCACCGCCCCCTCAAGACGGCGTGTCTACCAATTCCACCACGTCGGCAATCAAAACAAGTCCTAGCGCACTAAATCTAGAGCCCCGCACACAGTGCACAGAAGCATCTCATAATTCAGCCCTTAATTAGGAATTTGCTCCGCATTAGAAAAATCCTTAATTACCGAAGGTATTATATCCTGACCAGGCTCTCCATCTATAACTGGCAAAGCTTCTGATGAGTCCAACACATCACCCATAACGCCCATTATACCCAAGTCCTCAGTCCTATTGCTGGAGATATAAGTGAGCCCCAAACTAGTACAGAAAAATACAGCTGCCATAAAAGCAGTTGTACGACTCATAAAATTACCTGAGCCACTCGCACCAAATAAACTTCCAGACGACCCACCTCCAAATGCAGCACCCATATCAGCTCCCTTACCTTGCTGCATTAAAACAAGCACTACTAACACTACCGCTACTATCACATGCACAGCCCAAACTATGGTTTCCAACTTATCACTCCAGTGTAAATTAATTCTGTACGGCTTGGCAAATTGAAACAAAATCGTTGGCGATTAACGAAGCACCACCAATCAATCCCCCATCAATATCAGGCATAGCAAAAAGCTCAGCTGCATTATTGGCCTTAACACTTCCTCCATACTGAATTGTAAGATTAGATGCCACTTCAGCATTTTTATCAGCTACATTTCGACGTATGAACTCATGCACATCTTGAGCTTGTTGTGGAGTTGCCGTCTTTCCTGTACCAATAGCCCAAACTGGCTCATATGCAACAACTGCATTAGCCAACGAATCTATCCCAGCTTTCATTATTACCGCACCTAACTGCTCAGCAACAACCTGCTCTGTCGCCCCCGATTCTCTCTGCTCCAATGACTCTCCCACACACAAAATCGGTGTCAAGCCAGAATTCTGAGCTGCAACATATTTTAACGCAACAGTATCACTACTTTCACCAAACAATGCTCTTCGCTCAGAATGTCCGACGATAACATACCTACAACCAAAGTCACTAAGCATATTCGCTGATACTTCACCAGTATAAGCTCCCTTGTCATACTGGCTAATATTTTGCGCACCCCAATCAACAATTGTGTCCTGCAAGATAACTTGCACTGCTGACAAATAAGGATATGGAACACAAACAGCACAGCTTCCTTTACGCATTGCAGCTACACCGGCTACCACAGCATCCAATAACTCACGATTTTGCAATAAATCACCATGCATCTTCCAGTTACCTGCAACCAACTTTTCGCGCATTATCTTTTAGCCCTGATCGTCAAAGATAGCGATGCTACTAGTGAATGAACATCTAGTCAATTCAAAGTCGCACATACCACTTAATAAAACTTATAAGAAAACACATTATTTAACTAAAGGAACAGCAAGATACAATTCCATCAGTTAAATTACTGACTTTTAATTAATGCTAAATTTAAATGACAATTCTAACTGCCCACTTTAAATAACAACCAAAATACACGCACCTTCATCAAAGCGAGAAATTAGTAAAAACAAGAACTGCCTACCTAATTTGAATACAATCTAGATCCTGTAAGTAATCGCATACATACCGCACAACAGGCTGCTCCATATAGCAATTAGCAAATCTTATTCTTTTGGGAATATCAATAAGTATTCTACGCAGAATAAGGTTCACTCTATGAAATAATTTGTTGCACATTATTGCACGATTACTTGCAGGATCTAGGTACAATAAAAATTCGCAGTTCTGGCTAAAATTATTAAAAAACTAAATTAGCGAATGTATTGAAGCATAGTAATATGCTTAATAATCATCATCCCAGTCGTCGTCATCGTCCCAGTCATCATCTTCATCTGGCTTTAATACTAGCTCACCAGCAGCAAGGCTTGCATCTAAGTCAGTCATCGGTGCTTCATCATGCACTAGATTCTGATGACAGT
>JAJFJL010000029.1 GCA_021774055.1 Nitrosomonas sp.
ATTGAGATTTTATATCCCAGCACAGGTCGCGCCCTGTTGTTTAACTTTGCTGCGTTGGTATTAGGTTTTGGTGTACTGGCCACCAGTGAAGTTGTGCCATTGATCAAATTTGGCTCGCTGGTCGCCGTGGGAATCTCTGCATGCTTCATCGCCAGCATTACATTGCTGCCCGCAATAATCAAAGCAACCCGTCCTGCATTTCTATATCCCAAAGAATCGACTGTTAATACAGCCGCGATGAAAACTATTCAATTGACGCATGTCACCCCAAAGGAGAGCAACGATGAAACTCAAACAAAACTTGTTTAATCAGTTCTTTGTTATCAGTGTCAGTGCATTCATACTGACCAATACCGCGCTTGCAGAAACGATTCTACCCAGCGGCCTTGAAATTGCTCAGCAAGTAAATGCGCGAAATGAGGGTGCTTCGGTATCACGCAACTTAATCATGGAAATGGTAGATCGCCGAGGCAAAAAACGGGTACGTGAAACACGTGGTTTTCGTAAATATTATGGTGAAGAGAAACGCACTATGATTTTTTACTTACAACCTAAGAATGTACGTAAAACAGCATTCTTAACTTATGACTACCCACAAGCAGATGATGACCAATGGTTGTACTTGCCTGCCATGCGTAAAGTACGCCGCATTTCCTCGTCCGATCGCGGAGATTACTTCTTAGGAACCGACTTTACCTATGAAGATATCAAGAAAGAAAGCAAAGTTGGTATCGAAGACTACCACTGGAAGACAGTCGGCGAAGAAGCGATAGACGGTCATCACAGTTATGTTGTTGAAGCCACGCCCATCAACGATGATGTAGCGCAAGAGTTGGGCTACAGCACAGTTATCTATCACGTTGACAGTGACATCTGGATGGTACGCCAGTCCGATCACTGGGATATCCGTGATAATGCATTAAAGACCATCAATTTCCGTGATATTCGGCTAGTGCAAGACATTTGGTCTGCACATATCCTAGAAGTCAATAATCACAAAACAGGACATCACACGCGCTTTCTTTTTAGTGATATTGATTACTCAACAGAAGTAACAGACGGCATTTTCACGCAGCAGTCGTTGCGTCGCGGCTTGTAGGCAGGAGCTAAGATCATCGTGTCACGATTAAGTCTCACTGTTTCCCGCCTAACGCTGAGATTGATGATCTTTTGTAGCCTGAGTTTCAGTGCCTGGGCTAACGAAACAGGCACTGAAACAATCGCTAGTTATATTGAATACAGTGCAGTTCTGGAAACACAGTGGGCTTATGGCGTTACTAAGAAAAGTAATCAGAAATTGCAGTTTATTTATGAGCCAGAAATCAATGTTGAACTACCCAACAATCATAAACTCACGGTCATTGGTCGCTTACGTGGCGACATTTATGACAAACTAGAACCCGGCAGTCCATCACAAGCAGAAATCTCACCAATGTCTCGCCGTGGCTTAATTGGCAATCATACTGATATGGCATTACGTGAGTTTTATTATGAAGCAACTGTTGGCGAAACGTATTTAACGTTAGGTAAACAACAGATTGTTTGGGGTCAGGCGGATGGGTTAAAACTACTGGATGTCGTTAACCCACAAGACTTTCGTGAATTTATTCTGGATGATTTTAGTCGGTCACGTATTCCGTTATGGACCGTCAATACAGAAATTCCTATTAACGATGCGATGTTGCAGTTAATCTGGATGCCTGACCAAACTTACCATGCCTTACCAGAATCTAACTCGCTATACGCCTTTCATTCACCGCTATTAGTCCCCAACGTGCCACCTGGCGTAAATGTCAATTTGCAACCCATCGACAAACCCAACAATTTCTTTGCAGACGCTGATTATGGTGCACGCTTATCCCAGTTTGTCGGTGGTTGGGATGTGACTTTGAATTATCTTTATCATTACAATGACAACCCCGTTTTATTTCGTCACTTAACGTCTGGATCTGAACCGGCTGTCACGATTACACCGCGCTATGAACGGTCTCACCTTATAGGTGGCACATTTAGCAATGCTCTTGGTGATTTTGTGCTGCGCGGTGAAGTAGGTTATTCAACGGATCGTTATTTTATGGTTAAGGGCATAGATGATCGTAATGGCGTAAATAAAAGTGATGAGTTTGCCTATGTTTTTGGCTTGGACTGGTCCGGTATGACAGATACATTTTTTAGTGCACAACTTTTTCAAAGTAACTTGATTAATCATCACCCGGAGTTGGTTCGGGATAAGGTAGACACCACACTAACATTTCTAGCTCGACGTAATTTCATCAACGACACCTTGGTTGCAGAAGTGCTGTTGATACATAGCACAAATAATAGCGATGGTTTGATACGCCCGAAGGTCAGCTATGAATGGCATGACAACATTAAAGTTTGGATGGGCATGGACATTTTTTATGGTAACCAAACAGGATTATTCGGGCAGTTTGCTAAAAATGACCGGCTGGTCGTTGGTGTTATATGGGGAATGTGAGGTCTGCTGTTAATTAGTGGTATCTTTCATATTGATACAAAAGTAGTTTACAATTTTGATTTTGAAAAAATCAAGTTAATTTTTCTTTAGTGCCTATTTACCCCTCCGTCATTCCTGCGTGCTTTTAGCAGGAATCCAGCCAATGTAGATTCCTGCTAAAAACATGCAGGAATGACGAGATAGGTGTTTCATAACGTTTGAATATGAAATCTTACTTTAAAAAAATGTAAACCGAATATTGAAGGATGTGCCATTAGTAAACTATATTTATTATTATCAACTTTATTGTGGAAATAAATTAACTATAATTTACTTTATCCCAACCTTATTCTAGGGTCAACCAAAGTATAAGAAATGTCAGTTAGCGCTAGGCCAATAATATATAGTACAGATCCTAGGAAAATCATTGCACGGACCACCGCAAAGTCCTGTGAATTAATAGCTTCAATGGTATAACTACCAAGCCCAGGAATGCCAAAGAATGATTCTGCAATTAAGCTTCCCAGGAACAACAGTGGTATCACCACCACCACTCCAGTTAATATTGGGATCATGGCATTTTTTAATACATGTTTAAATAAAACAATTTGTTCTGGCAATCCTTTTGCACGCGCAGTACGAACATATTCTTTGTTCATTTCTTCCAGAAAAATAGTGCGATACCAGCGAGTATTAGCACCAGCACTGCTAATCACGCCAATGATAATTGGTAATAATAGGAATTTACCCATATCTAACCCGGTACCATAACCAGAAATTGGCACTAAATGCCAAAGTTTACTAATTAAAAATTGTCCGCCAATAATATAAAACAAACTTGATATCGACATCAGAGCAACACACAGCACGACTCCCCAAAAATCAAGGTAAGTTGCGCGAAAGAACACCATCAATAAAGCGAAAGTTATATAGGCGAATAATCCAAGTATAAATACTGGCAGCGCGATTGCTAGACTTGGCAGCATGCGGTTTTTAATTTCATAAGCAATATCACGCCCATCATCGGCACGACCAAATTCAAAAGCGAACATTGAAACTGATTTTTGAAAAAAAATAGTTTCGGTAAATTTATCTATACGCTCTTCATCTGTATTAAATAATAATGGTTTGTCGTAGCCTCGATCTTGTTTCCATTTATCAATCGCTTCTGGGCTAACATATTTGATACCTAATTGCATCCGCGCCATATCATCCGGCGTATTCACGACAAAAAATAAGGTAAAGGTAATTAGGTTGACACCTATTAGAATCGGTATGGCATAGAGTATCCGACGTATGATGTATTTAAGCATGGCTACGTCCATTAGCTTCAATACCAGATTTTTGCTCTCTACGACGATAAGTCATAATTGCTGGGATTAGAGCTAAGATTAATATTATTGCAAGTAATATAATTGGCCATAAAACTGGCTTGTTCCATTCTTTCCGTTGCTGCTCACGCAAATCAGCATCTATTCTTAGATATTTTATTGTGTTGTGAGAAATACGATTTGGTTTTATATTTTTATACCAAGCATGATACAAACCATAATCTTTAGGATGATAACCCCAAAGCCAAGGTGAATCATGACGCAAAATATCAATCATTTGATCAATAATTTTTTGTCGTTTAGCACTGTTTTCCATATTATTCATTTCTTCAAACAGAAGGTCGTATTCTGAATTATTGTAATTGGAAGCATTTTGACCATCATTACCAACTTTACTCTGTGGGCCATGTAACAAAAACAAGAAGTTTTCTGCGTCTGGATAATCAGCGTTCCAACCCCATTCAAAGATTTGTGCATTTCCTTTGCGGATTTTATCTTGGAAACGGTTGTAATCTGTACTTCTAACAACTAATTGGATGTTTAGTTTTTGAAATTGCTTACGCATCCAATCAAGCGAGGATTTATCTTCTGAGCTACGCGCGGTGACATCAAAGTAAAGTACTAGTGGTGCACCGGTTTCTTTATCAATACCATCTGGATAACCAGCCTCAGCCAGCAACACCTTGGCCGCTTTAATTGGTTTACGTTTTGCATGTCCATTTACCCAATCATAAACAACCGGGTTAATCCCTTCTTCACCATCACGATGACCGGAAATATCTGGTGATAGTGGACTATGTGCTGGTAATCCACGACCATTGGCAAATATTGAGACATACTCTTCATAATCAACAGCTATAGAAATCGCTTGTCGAAGTTTCCTAGCTGATTCTTTGGCCTCATGGTCTAAACCATTGCCACCAACGACTGAATCCAACATGTTAAATCCCATGTAATAGGTTGAAGTAGCCACTACAGTTTCTAATCTTATTCCTTGTGAAATCATTGCATCAGTAACACTAGCTTCACCCTGCCCTACTAATTGCACTGCTTGATCAAAACTATCAGAGCCAATACCAGAGGCATCATAATAGCCTTGCAGAAATTTATTCCAACGAGGAATACTTTCTTTATCACGACTAAAAACAACTTTATCAATAAAAGGCAACTGTTTTCCTGCATCAACTAATAGCCCTTTTTCATCATCCTCAGGCATCCCTTCCGATGGATAAAATTCATCATGAAAATTAGGATTCTTAGTTAACACCATTATTTGATTAGGATTATTCTCTGTTAGCATATAAGGGCCAGTACCAACAGGATACCAATCTAAAGAAATATTTTTATCAACTAAACCTGATTGAGAATAGAATTTTTCAGCCTCCCAGGGAACAGGAGCAAAAAATGGCATCGCTAACCAATAATTAAATTGCGGATATTTACCTTTGATTTTAATACTGTAAGTATATTTATCAAGCAACTGCACACCTTCTAAGGAATACTGGTTTAAATCTAGATAATTATTATCATCATCCTGATATTTTCTTTCTTCTTCAAGAACAGCTGCGTACTCTCGCAGGCCCACAATATAATCTGCCATTAATTCATATATTGGTGAATGTAAGTTGGGGTGTGCCAAGCGCTTAATCTGGAAAATATAGTCTGCTGCGGTAAGCTCACGTGTCGCTGTGTTTGGAAAATCAGCAAGCTGATAAACATTGGCTAAAGATTGTTTCGTCAAATTATGATAAATAAATTGTTCCTGATCATCATGTGCAAAAGCAGGGTGCGGTTGAAATAAAATTCCAGGCTGAATAGAAATTTTATAAATAGTATAAGCAATATCAGCAACATTAGCATTATCAGGTAGCTTAAACCCATCCTGATTAAAATACATCACCGTTGGCATCTGACTAGCCGTCAATGGAATTAAGCTATAAGGTTGTTTTAAATAATGATACTGCAGAGGAGGCTCATAGATCTGTGCAGTAAATTGAATTTCGTTAGAACTATAAGACTGCACTGGATCAAGATGCTTAGGACTCTCAGTGAATGCCCTATACAGAATATTTTCACTTGAATCTGCCGCCGGATAAGGACTATTCCAATTATCATTACTACATGCTGATAACCAAATTACCAGCATAAGTAAGATAAACAATCGGGGGGGTAATATATTTATCATTGATGAACTAATTCCACATAAAACTTAATGAACTCTAGATCCTACAAATGATCACGCACATAATATGTAACAAATTGTTTCATAAAGTAAATTTTATTCTGCACGGAATACTTATTGGTACTCCCAAAGAATAAAGTTTGCTATATGAAATAATCTGCTGTGCAATATGTGTGTAATCACTTGCACATTCCTAAGTAAACATTAATGTACCACCTTGGGAGCTGTCCGCATAGCAAAGCTTAGGATCGAGAAGAGAATAACCTGCGAAACTCACTTTGCATTTACACTCATCTTCTGCGTTATGTAAACAGTTACATAGCCTTGCTATGCGCCTATTTACATGCCTTGAATATGAACACAAATCCTGCGTTAGTTTCGCAGGTTATTCTCTTCTCGATCCTTAGGGACGAGGTAATAATAATTTGTCCATTTAGGCGAAGTCATTTTGCTCTAATTTGAGGCGATCCGTAGGGCGCATAGTTATTCTATGTAGCCGGAGTACCAACGAAAAATCAGAGCAAAAGGGCAAGTCTAAATGGACAAATTATTATTACCTCGTCCCTTAAGCTATAATCAGCACGTTATCATTTTATAATTTGCAAGGAAAATAAATGGGCTTTCTGACCGACAAACGTATTCTTATCACTGGATTACTCAGCAACCGTTCTATTGCTTACGGTATCGCTAAAGCTATGCACCGCGAAGGTGCAACACTTGCTTTTACTTATCAAGGAGAAAAGATTCGCGGGCGAGTAGAGAAACTCGCTGCTGAATTTGACAGTAGACTACTATTTCCATGTGATGTCACTAATGATGATGAAATTACCAAATGTTTTGAAGATTTGGGCAAAACTTGGGATGGGATTGACAGTATTGTTCACTCTATTGCTTTTGCGCCACGTGAAGCATTAAGTGGAGATTTTTTAGAAAATACCGATCGAGAAGCTTTTCGTGTTGCCCATGATGTCAGCTCTTATAGTCTTACCGCGCTGGCAAAAGCAGCATTCCCACTTATGCAAAATAGAAATGGTGCACTGTTAACTCTAAGTTATCTTGGTGCTGTGCGCGTAATGCCAAATTACAATGTAATGGGATTAGCCAAAGCCAGTCTTGAAGCTAATGTACGTTTTATGGCGTCCAGTCTTGGTAACAAAGGTATTAGGGTCAATGCTATTTCTGCTGGACCAATTAAAACCTTAGCTGCAGCAGGTATTGGGGATTTCGGTAAACTGCTCAGTCACACTGAGCGTGTTTCTCCATTACGGCGCAATGTAACAATAGATGAGGTTGGCAATGTTGCCGCTTTCTTATGTAGTGATTTGGCGAGTGGTATTACCGGTGAAGTTACTTATGTTGACGCTGGTTTTAATACTGTTGCTTTTGATTTATAAAACAATAGCGTAGGATGGGTAGAGCGAGTGGCAAAACAAAAATGTTGAAGCTCACTACTGCTCTATCCAACCTACATTTTAGAAACTTTCTGATCTAATACTTACATCAGAGCGCTGTCTTAATCCTGCGAGATAAGCAGCCATTTCTTCTTGACCAAGCATTTGCTGCAACTGCCCAGTCAAACTAGCAAATTTTTCATCGTCAACCTGTTCATCTGGCTCAATCACACTAGTAATTCGAATAATAGAATAGTTACCTTGTGCGTCAACCACTCCTGTATACGCAGGTAACTGTGCTAAGTTTGCTCTAAAGATTGCCTGCATGGTAAGACTATCAAGACCTTGCGTTTCTATGTATGAAACTTGCTTAGTTTCTTCCCAGTTATCAATTGCATCTTCACTGCCTTCTTGCAACTGCACAAGCTTTCCTTCTCCCTGTGCTATTGCCATTTCAGTAGCTTGTTGTACTTTTAGAATTGCAATAATGTCGTCTTTCACCATTGATAACGAACGGGTTGATGCTGTTCGATGTTCTAAAACTCTAGCCGATACTAATACATCCTGAAAAACTTCTATTGCTGATGTATTACGCTCATCTTTAATTACATCATCAGCAAAGATAGCATCCAATAAACGTTGATTGGCAAGCATTGCAGGTTCTTTAGATTCTCTATCTATCCAGTCACTTGTTTGTAAAGACAAATCAAACTCTTGCGCTGCAATTTGCAAAGTTTCACTCTGCTCATAAACTGTATTACTAAAATCTTCCGCAATTCCACCGAAACTATTTCCAGCCTTTAGCGTTTTTAGTTCAAATTCGATTTGATCTTTAACGTCATCAAAATCAGCTATAGCAGCATCTTTTATGGCGGTAAGTTTAATTATATGAAAACCAAAATCTGTTTCTACTAAGCCACTAATTTCATCCGTCTGCATTTGAAAAATTTCATCCTCAAATGACTTGACCATCATACCGCGACCAAAAAAACCAAGATCACCACCTTGGGTTGCAGAACCAGGATCTTCTGAGTATTGTTCAGCTAAAGCAGAAAATTGTTCAGGGTCTTGTCTGACTTGAGCAAGTACCTCGTTGGCTTTTTCTAGTATGCTAGCTTTATTTTCTTCTGCTACATTAGCAGGTAACGCAAATAGTATATGACTTGCCTGGCGCTCTTCTGAACTACCATACTCAGCCTGATTATCATCAAAATATTGTTTTATTTCTTGCGGATCAATTTCTTGCTGCATAACAAGATCATTTAATGACAATACAAGATATTCAACACGCACTCGCTCTGGCAACTGGAAACTAATCTGATTACGATCATAATAGTCTTGGATAGCTGCATCTTCTGGGTTTATTTGGGCAAGAAACTGCTCTGATGAAAACTGAACTTGATTTATTTCACGTTGCACTTCGCTTAGATATAAGACTTTTTTGGCTACTGTATTTGAGATAAAGGTATTTTCATTATACGCATCCAATAACTGCTCCAGAATCAGTTCTTCACGTAAACGAGACTCAAATATCAAAGGATTCATTCCGTTGCTACGCAATACGTCTTGATATTGTTGCGGAGAAAAGCTTCCATCTTGGTGAAACTCAGTAATATCACCTATGGCACCAGCCAACTGTGAATCCAACACAGTCATTCCAGTATTGATGGCTTCTTGTCTTAATAAACGTTGCTGGATTAGTGACTCTAAAACTGAAAGTCGAACATCTGGATTATCAAAAATAGAACTATCGTAGTTATCACCTAACATATTACGCATTCGATCTTGTTGATCACGTAATGCCTGTTCAAATTCAATGCGAGGAATCTCTTCGTCATCAACAATAGCAATGTAGGCACTACCATCATCACGCTGATAAGAGCCAATACCAAAAAATAAAAATGGCAATACAGCTATCCCCATAATTACTTGAACAACTCGCTTTTTTCGATTAACAAAATCAAACACTATTTAAAGATCCAGTAAAATAAGTGAAAAAAAAGGGTGAACAATATCTGTTCACCCTGATTTACTACAATTATGGCGGAGTGGACGGGACTCGAACCCGCGACCCCCGGCGTGACAGGCCGGTATTCTAACCAACTGAACTACCACTCCTGTAAAACTAAACTAAAAACTGGTGGGTGCTGACGGGATCGAACCGCCGACATTCGCCTTGTAAGGGCGACGCTCTACCATCTGAGCTAAGCACCCTGTATCTCTGAAAGGTCGCTAGTTTACTGCATCTTTAAGCGCTTTACCAGCACTAAATTTAGGAACCTTTGCTTCTTTTATTTTAATTGCTTCACCGGTTCGCGGATTACGCCCAGTACGCGCGGCTCGTTTACCAACCTTAAAGGTTCCAAATCCAACAAGTGTGACGCTGTCATCGTTTTTAAGTGCTTCTTTAATTGCAGACAACGCACCATCCAACGCTTGGCCTGCAGTAGTCTTAGAAATGCTAGCAGATTCTGCAATCACATCAATTAATTCAGATTTGTTCATATAGATTCCCCTTTAGTATTATTGGTAATTAAATTGTAAGAAACTCTCTCAAATATTCTACCTAGACCCGGCAAGTGATCATACACATTTCGCGCAACAGATTGCTTCATATAACAGATTCCACTCTTTTGAAGTATTAATAAGCACTCCATACAAAACAAAATTCATCCTATGAAAAAATTTGTTACGCACCATATACGTAATTACTTGCAGGATCCAGGTTCTATCTCAATTCACCTGATATTAATCAAGTAATTAAATTGCTCCTAGTATTAATTAAAGCTGATATATACTTCACGCGATCATGGTTTCTAATTTTATAGTGTAACCTAGATCCTGCAAGTAATCGCACACATACTGCACAACAGATTGTTCCATATAGCAAACATTATTCTTTGGGAATATCAACAAGTATTCCACTCAGAATAAGATTCACTCTATGAAACGATTTGTTACACATTATATGCACGATTACTTGCAGGATCTAGGTGTAATAATCTTTGTCAATAGCAAGGCGCTGAAACAAGCGCATAGCCAGCTATGTAATAGTTTCAGTAACGCTGGTATTGGCAAAAATTATCTATTAGAAAACCGAAACCATGACTGCGTGAAGTATAACTAAAATAACAGGAACTAAGTAATTGGTGCACGCTATGGCTGTTTTTTTATTTATCCATCCATATACTATTCGCTAATAGTACTAAAATTATCGAATTATGAATGTGGTAATTCTCACCCTCTACTAGACTTTTAATTTTGACAGAGGCATTTAAGGGTAAACATTCGGTCACCACATACCATTATAAATCAATGTCTTAAATTCCATTAATAAATGAAAGTGTGTTTAGTGATTTCATTAAAATCAATCACTTATAAAAATAGGTTTAAAACATATGGAATCTTTATGCTTGTAAC
>JAJFJL010000030.1 GCA_021774055.1 Nitrosomonas sp.
TGAGCAGCTAGCACAGGATTTATGCTCATATTCAAAGCGTGTAAACAGGCGCATAGCACGGCTATGTAACTGTTTACATAATGCAGAAGATGAACATAAAGACAAAGCTAGATGCTCAAGTTATTCCATGCACGTTCCTAAGTATCGAACATGACGGCGTAACTCTTTATAAAGGCTTTTTCTACGATATTTAGGTATCCATACTACGTGGCACTTACAATTCCAAACTGTATGACTTAAACTTTGTACTTTCATTGCTTGCTTGCTATTTGTTGAACTTTAAGCGGCTCACAAACAGGGTGCTTCCAATGAATTTAGGATCGGCTTTATTTTTCTCTTAACTGATCAAATAATAGGCACTTATGAGGCGAATTTTGGTAACTGGGGCTACTGGGCAGATTGGTTCTGAATTGGTCCCTGCACTGCGCAAAAAATATGGTGGTGATAATGTAATTGCTGCCGGACATAAAAGAAAGCCTCAGCAAGATTTTATACAACAAGGGCCGTATACCACACTTGATATCACTAAAATTGACTCGTTGGAAAGAGTGCTGCAAGAATATCAGGTTGATACTATTTTTCATTTGTCTGCTCTGTTGTCAGCGGTTGCAGAAAAAAATCCGCAAGCTGCCTGGGAAGTAAATATGGGCGGACTTTATAATGTTCTGGAAATAAGCCGTAAAAATTCTTGTGCGGTTTTTTTTCCTAGTTCAATCGGTGCGTTTGGACCCAATACCCCGCGCAACAATACTCCCCAAGATACCATCCAGCGGCCAAATACTATGTATGGTGTGTGTAAAGTTTCCGGTGAACTATTGTGCAATTATTACTTTACGCATTTTGGTGTTGACACTCGCGGCGTCCGTTATCCTGGTTTGATCTCGTATAAAACACCACCCGGTGGAGGGACTACCGATTACGCTGTCGATATTTTTCACCACGCCATACAAGAAAAAGAATACGCCTCATTTTTAGACCAAGGAACGTATCTGGATATGATGTATATGCCGGATGCTATACGAGCCGCGATTGAACTTATGGAGGCTGATCAGCACCAGTTAAAACATCGTAATGCGTTTAATATCACTGCAATGAGTTTTGCACCAGAAGAACTTGCGGCACAAATTAAAAAATATATTCCTGGTTTTTCGATAAGTTATCAAGTTGACCCGGTGAGGCAAGCAATTGCTGATTCATGGCCGCGGCATATGGATGACAGTGCTGCGCGAAATGAATGGGGTTGGAAGCCAGCATACAACCTTGAGGATATGACCAAGGATATGATCGAGCGTCTATCGCAAAAAATAGATGAAACCTTATGATTGTTATTGTTTGCAACCTTAGGCTACCAACTTAAGACAGGACAAAACTTGTTACATCCCACTCGTCATTCCTGCATGTTTCTAGCAGGAATCCAGGATGGCCCTGGTATGAATTCTTGCTAAGGGACGAGGAAATAATAATTCACCCATTTAGACTTGCCCTTTTACTCTGATTTTTCGTTGGCCTTCCGGTTACATAGAATGACTATGTGCCCTGCAGACCGCCTCAAATCAGAGCAAAATTACTTCGCCTAAATTGGATGAATTATTATTTCCTCGTCCCTAAAGGCATGCAGGAATGACGGTGGGCAGGCATTGAAGTATGCCATACCCTGTCCCGTTCTAAGCTGGCAGACCAACCTTTACAACCGACCTAATGTAGGAGGCTAAAATGTCACTTGAACAATTAGATTTATATTGCACTTCGAAGCTTAACGAATTGAAGCAGAAAGGCACAACAAAAGGTTTAGAAAAAGTAATTGTAAAAGTTGCCGTACCCGATTGGGTAAAGCAAGGTAAATTGCCCAGCGCTGCAGAAGATAAGAACTTCGGCCCACGCTACTTCTTAGAAGGCGATGATAGCCCGTATTTACTCATGAATTCAAATTCCTATCTTGGGCTTTCTTTACATCCCAAAGTGATGACAGCCGAAGAACAGGGTGTGCAAGATTATGGCACCGGGCCTGGTGCGGTACGTTTTATTTCCGGTACCTACAAACCACATATTACGCTCGAAAACCGTTTGGCTAAGTTTCACCAACGAGAATCTGGGATGATTTACAGCGCGGCTTATGCGACAGTTATGGGAGTACTTCCTGCTTTAATCAATGAAAATACATTGGTGGTAAGCGACCAGCTGAATCACAACTGCATCATCAATGCCATTCGTTTGTCACATCCAGCAAAAAAAGAGATTTATCAACACTGTGATATGCAAGCACTCGAACATATCCTAAGTACTTACGCTAATGCTAACAATACGCATAATAAAGCAAAGATTGAGCGGGTTTTAGTCATCACTGACGGCATTTTTAGTATGCGTGGAGATCATGCACCATTAGATGAAATCGTTGATATCTGTCATAAATATGAAAATAATTTTGCCGAAGGTATTATTACCATTGCTGATGATTCACATGGAGTAGGTGCGTTTGGTGAAACCGGGCGGGGTACTGAAGAATATACCCAAAGTAAAGTTGACATACTTATCGCGACTCTGGGTAAAGCATTGGGTGTAAATGGTGGTTATGTGGTTGCTAGCGCACCTGTTATCGAATATTTACGGGAAACTTCACCTTTCTATATCTATTCAAATCCGATTACCCCAGCCGAAGCGCAAGCTGCGATAAGCTCGCTTGAAATACTTGAAAGTGCAGAAGGACTAAAACGTCTGAAAAAACTTCGTACGTTAACAGCCCACTTTGAAAATAGATTAACTGAATTAGGTTTTGAAACCATAGTAGGCGAACATCCAGTTACTCCGCTTATGCTTCGTGACACTAAGACAACCGCACAATTAACCAAATATTTATTTAAAAATAAAATTTTAGCAACTGGCTTAAACTACCCGATTGTTCCTAAAGGGGATGAAGAAATCCGTTTTCAAATCAATGCCAATCAAACGCTTAGTGATATTGATTATGTGTTAGAGATTTTAAGAAAATTTCTGTCGCATAGGTATACTTGATTGTAGATGTTTTTTACAAAATTCAAATAACCGTACAAATGATTCAGATAGTTACTACGTTATCAATTGAGGCCAGCGGCTGGCCCGTCAACCCAAACATAATTGGTAAACATTCGGTCACCACATACCATTATAAATCAATGTCTTAAATTCCATTAATAAATGAAAGTGTGTTTAGTGATTTCATTAAAATCAATCACTTATAAAAATAGGTTTAAAACATATGGAATCTTTATGCTTGTAAC
>JAJFJL010000004.1 GCA_021774055.1 Nitrosomonas sp.
AAATGCTTAGACCGCGAAAAACTATCTTAATTCCATTTTATGTCAAAAAATAGAGCATATCACCATGTTTTTTAAAGTTTATTCGCGGGGATACCTCAGGATCAGTCACGATTGAAATAAAAACAAACTTATTTATAACCATGATTTAAGAATTTACAAATGACGGCTTTGGGTCGTAAGCGGTAGCTGGTGTTAATGTCTCGCGTTAATTAGATCATTAACATGTCGCTGCTAGCTTATTTAATGAAATTCTTTCTTGATCGCTATAGAATAATTCGTACTTATCTTTTACTTTCTCCCATAATTTCCCATATTCACACCAATAAGATTTTTTAGGTGGCAACCATTCGTGTGGAGCACGATCTGATTTTGATCTATTTGTTGAATCGTCAACAACAAGTAAATTATCGTAATCGTTAGCGAAGGTTTGTCGCTGCGCCCTCGTCCAATCTGCTGCGCCGTGCCTGTGTGCATGCGCCAGCGGCACTATATGTTCAATATCAACATCTGATGCTTCAGTAAACGTTTCTCCTGTGTAGACGCCGTACCATTTTCCCTGCTGAACCACGCACTTCTTAAGTTTTTTGAACTTAACAGGAACCTTGCTAGTAGCAATTAATAATTCACTACGAGTATCTTGACAATCCCTGTCTGCATCAATCCAATGTGGCCAATCATCTCTGTCATAGATCTTGCTGTATGTGCCAGGTTCAGCGTCTTCATAGGCTTTTTTTGCTTGATCATGTACAGAAAAACAGGGTTCTTTGTGACAATGGTAAGTGCCATCTGAATGATCAAAATGACCGCCTTGTTTATCTAGTCCGCCGCCATGTGCGAATATGAGAGTGGGCACTGGTTCAGTTGAGTTGCGCGTATAACTTGTTGTTCTTCATAAAGTTAAGGTACTGCAAGCACTTATCCTGACACCATCTAATTTTGACCCAAATCCAGTCATAATACCGTTATAACAAAAATCAGCATCTCATTTCAGCGAGATAAAGCGGGCTCCGAATAAGAGCAATCAATTGATTAATAACAATATTTTCACTGAGCCCAACTGAACCAGTGCCTGAGAGTGGGAAATAAAAGTAATAATAGGTAAATAATTTTCATGGTTTTATATGGGAAATAGTAATTGTTAAACAAACATCTGCTGTAGTAAGCCTTTCTTGTATTGTTTTGCTGCTTTGAGTTGGGCTTGGGTGTGGGTTATTTTGTCGTCTATGGCGGTTAGGAAATTGGCTATTTTGGTTTGTTCGGGTTGCGTTGGAAGGTGAAGAGGTATTTTTTTACAAACTTCCTGATTTAATTTGGGCTGTGCCGTGCCTGTATTATATTTAGTATAAGAGATCGTATCTAAATACTGAGCTAAGAAATCTATATCCGTTGAATCATCTGGCTTAATTACATGAGCATGATTATTAACCCAACATTTACCACTGACCTTAAATGCAAGCGGCAAATTTCTCGATAAAATATTTTCACCGTCTTCACCAAGTAGAATGATTTCTTTATCAAAAATATAATCATTTACGTAATCAATAATTCCTGAAGCTCCATAATAAGGATATTGCCCTTTCATTTTTGCTCTGTCAGATTCTTTTATAGGTTTTCTTTTCCCATCTAAGAATGTAGTAACTTCACCTAATGTTCTATTTCCCCACTCCCCAAACTCCCCACCATCATCATCCTTAAACCTTATCTTCTGACTAAAAATCTGCTGCATGATGCCTTTTTTGTATTTCGCTAATAGATCACATTTTTTTGTTAGTTGGGTTATTTTGTCGTCTATGGCGGTTAGGAATGTGGCTATTTTGGTTTGTTCTGGGATGGAAGGGAAGTATACTTTTGTCGTTAGAATGTCACTCCTATTCAAACCTGGAATCATATTCCCACTTGCCAAACTTTTAAAATAATGGAATTTTTTGAATAAAAATGAATATAGAAAACTTGGACTATATACTTTTGAGCGGATAGACATCAACTGCCTTCCTATAGCTATTTCGAAAATATCTAACAACCATATCATTCCTACTCCACTACCTTTTACAGTAATAAGAATATCTCCCTTATTTGCAGTATTCCTTGTTTTATCCGTCCATTTGGTAATTTCCTTTTCATTATGGGTGAAGTCTGAAGGGCCAGTAAAATATCCAACGCCATGTTCTTCACTCCCATACTCATTGGGAGACAAATGCTGCCCAGAAATTAACTCATAGCCATCACCAATCTTACCCAAGCACCACTCATTACTAAATTCCCTAAACCGCAACCGAGGCACATTCATAGTCATTTTCCAGTCACAACAAAAGGTGGAGTAATTCCTAATTCACCACAAAACCCAGCAATAACAGCATCAGTCTGCTGAATTTCCCCATCTAACACCTTAAGTTGTTCAGACACAGCACTCAAATCAACAGGTTCTTCTGGTTCAAAAGTATCTACATATCGCGGTATATTCAGGTTGTAATCATTGCTCTTGATTTCCCCAATAGTAGCAACATGACTATATTTACCTTCATTAGTACGCGCTAGGTAAGCATCTACAATCTTCTGGATATGATCAGGACGTAAGATATTTTGAGTTTTAACTTTATCAAAATGCTTGCTAGCATCAATGAATAAAATATCCTCTGGATTCTTGCGACACTTCTTAAATACCAGTACACAAGTAGGAATACTGGTGCCATAGAAGATGTTTGCAGGCAAGCCAATCACTGCATCCAGATAGTTCATTTGTTCTATGATGTGCTTACGAATATGACCTTCTGCTGCACCTCTAAACAATACACCATGCGGTAATACCACCGCCATATGACCATCATCAGCTAGTTGATAAATCATATGCTGCACAAATGCCATATCTGCTTTGCTGGTTGGTGCTAGTTTTCCGTAGCTACTAAAACGATCATCACTCATAAATAATGAACTAGCGCTCCACTTAGCTGAGAATGGTGGATTAGCTACGATAGCATCAAAGCGTAAATCTCTATGTTGAGGATGTTCCAGAGTATCTTCTTGGCGAATATCAAACTCGGCATAATGAACATCATGCAAGATCATATTCATACGTGCCAAATTGTAGGTAGTACGGTTTAGTTCTTGCCCATAAATCTTGTCTACTTTGTTTGCTTCACGTTTAACCCTTAACAATAACGAACCACTACCACAGGTCGGGTCATATAAAGTTTTCAGATTCTTGTTCTGACTGGTTACTAGCTTGGCTAAGAGTGTTGATACTGGTTGTGGTGTATAAAATTCACCAGCTTTCTTACCAGCACCACTAGCGAATTCACCAATTAGATATTCGTAAGCATCACCCAACACATCAGCGGTGGCATCGGACAAGTTAAAATCAATCTTATCCAAATGAATCAGTATTTTTGCCACCAAAGCATTCTTGGCTTTCTCGTTAGAACCCAGCTTGGAAGAAGTAAGGTCTAAATCTTCAAATAGATTGCTGAAATCATCGGCGCTATCCGTGCCCAGCGTGCTTTGTTCGATGTTTTTTAATATTTTGGTGAGGTCAGGAAGGATAAAGTTATAACCATCACCCTCATTATTGGTATCTAACTGATTATTACCTTTCAAGGCAATGGCATGAAACATCTCGGATGGCTTCAGGAAGTAACCTAATTCACCCACAGCGGCATCATGAACCGCTTGGATATACTCCGCTCCATCATTGGTATTTTCTTTCAGCGCAGCAAATTTAAGGTCATCTTCTTCCAACACTGAATCGGCAAAGCGTTCTATTTTTTCGGATAGGTATTTATAAAAGATAAATCCCAGGATGTAATCGCGGAATTCATCGGCATTCATCTTGCCGCGTAGGGTGTTGGCGATGTTCCACAATTGTTGCTGTAGTTGGCGGCGTTGTTCTTCTGTCATGTTCTTCTTAGTTAGGAATGTGCCTGTATAGTAATGCCAAATGACTCTTGGCAGAATACTAAATGATGAGTTTGCGTATCTTCAACTATTTCATTCTAATTATACTTTTATACCCGCATCACGGAATTGTTGTATTACTCCTTTGGCCAATTCGTTCATATCGGCTTCAGAAGCTTTTTGTGGAACTGCTAATAATTTCAGTATCTCACCTTGCCGTTGCTTAGCAACCTGACCATAACTTAAAAAGGTGGTCATTACTCCCTCATGTCCCAGGTTCTGACTCCATGCTTTAAAATCTTCAGGTGTTTTACAAATCACTTCACCCAATTTGACCAGTGTGTCTCTGAAAGAATGCGGATTAAAGTAAGGTAAGCCAGCATGCTCAAACGATTTATGAAAAATATCTCGAATGGGCGCTGTTGTACTCCAATGTTTTCGTGTCAACCCAACGTCACCAAAGTGTTTATTCTCATTTAAACCAATTACTGTCATAGGGAAAAGTGGGTCATCAAGACTCCACAGCATATGCTCTTTGAGATAACCGATCCAATCAACAACGATCTGACTAATATCATCACCCACTGGAAAGAAATAAGTGGTGAAGGTTTTACTAAACTTGGTACTTACATCCCGTGCATCTTGAAACACACTGCCATCCAGTAAATTAACATGCTTGAGCTTAATGGATGCGAGCGCACCATCTCTTGCACCCGTTAGCAATGTAAAGGCTACTAGTGCTTGATTGCGGCGTTCTATACCCGTATGGCAAGGCATCAGTTGAATGACATGCTTGATTTGCTCTATTGTGGGCACAGCCTTCTCACGTCTTGCAGTCGCAATACGCATATCTTTACTGGAAATATTGAAGTATTCAGCATCAGAATATTGAAGACGCGATTTATAACCAGGCTCTCTGGCCAACCACTCAAAGAATTTTTTTAAGTTTGCAAATGTTGAATGCAAGGTTGCTTTGCTGAGTTTTTTGCCGGTCTGTTTATTGACTTGCTCAGTTAAATATTTCTTGAAAGCAATCGCCTGTTGATAATGAAATAACTTAAAATCACGGTACTTGTTATAGTCTTCAAAACGCGCAATGGCTTTGGCTACTCCATCAATCGTTGGCTCACTTTGACGCATGGCTTCCTTGAGAAAAATAAAGTATCGGTGCTTGATTCTTTCGTTGTCAGGGTGGTGTTTATGCATGGTGTTCTTCTCCTATATTAAGACCACTGTTTACGGAGGGATTAATACACTCTGTTATGTGTAATTCTTCCAGCGATTGCGTGATGCTTAAATAACATGGCATTTGTTTTAACTTTGCCAAACTGACACGTCTGTTCATTATGGATTCACAATCTGGACAGATCGCAACAAGATTTCCCAAGGTTGCTGTAGTCGCCTTATATTCGATCAGATCAGCAGCAGGTTTTTTGGGTGCACGACAACGCATACAATAAATTTCATCAGGTTTGCAGGGTTGTTTGTTCTTAACTCTTTTGGCTTCAAGAAAGACGCGAAGATCACGACCCATAATTAGAAATGGTCGCTTCTTCCCACAAACGGCCAATCCCTGTTTTATCCAGTTGCTTACCGTATTTTTATGAACCTCATACAGATTAGCCGTTTCCTCTACGGTGTAATTACGATGAATTTTTGCGAGTCGAGGATTCGGTAGGCGTTTACCCATTAATCAGCTCCATGAGGATATTCAACCATCCATCTCAAGCAACAATAAAAAGGTACTAGGGTATGGTTATATAGAAAGGTGCACGGTAGGCGTGTCATAAGTTTTGAGAAACTGCCTGATTTGACACGGTGGGCGGGTCATATTTGACAGTTTCATCAGAAGGGTTACACGCTGGGCGTGTTATATCGACCACTTCTGACACGCCGGGCGTGGGAGTAGGTTTAATTTTGAGTGGTTGCAATGGCTCATGTTTCCGCCACAAACTCAAAGGTCTTTCAGTTGTATTAATATCCAGTTTTCCACCACACTCATCAATGGCATAAAAGCTTAAAGCGTAAAGCTGTGTGCGCTTACGATCACCATAACGAGAAATTATTATCAATTCCACATCTAGGAGATTTTTACGCGCTTTGTTGAGCGTATCCCGCGATTTCCAGCCGCGTTTCTCCATGATTGACCAAGCCAGGCACAAGTCACCATTATTAAATCCTTTGAACTGCGCCAGCAGGTCATTTAAGAGCTTTACAGCATGAGCAGATAACCCAATGTAAACTTTGCTTTCAAGCAGACAATGTGGCAAAGCTGCAAATCCACCTGATTCCCTGCGTTCGGGAGATAACCAGTTTTTCTTTTTTCTACCACTCATGCAGAGTGCTTCCTTAAGGTATTAGCAATACTAATTTAATTGTCGTGCACTACAGATTGACTTCGTTGGCATAGATCATACTTCACCACCGATAGTACGACGATCGAGAAAGGCATCTAGGGTAGACTTGCGATATTTGACTAGCCGCCCAACTTTCACATATTGAATGTTATAGCGACCGACGCAGCGCCAGACGCTAAGTGTGTTTTTAGTTACACCAATATATGCGGCTGCTTCGGATGGGGGTAGTAGTGGATCGGTGGATTGATTGTTTAGGGTTGATGCGAGTGTGGTTTTTGCGTACATATATTCCCTCGTATTTGATTAGTAATGTCCAGCTTACGAGGGAATTTTAGGGGAATTAGTCTTGATGCAATAAGGAGGTTACTTTATGAATTATATGAAAAATAATCCCCGGAGGTTTAATGATCGATAAGACACAAAAACCTCCTGGTTATTATCCAATAAGCTTTCGTACGTAATCAGAATCAATGGTCTGTCGATCAAAGACAACTTCTGTTGTCGCGGCAACAACTTCATGCAGAGGTTGGTTGTATCTACTTTTAAGGTATTGAGAAAGTGCGCGAACAAAGTAATGAATATCCGCATTCTCTGAGTTTGGCTTTTTGACTGAAGGCTCTTTCTCCCCGTATTGCTTTGCCTTTTCGGATATGTCTAATAGTATCTCATTGATATGCGGTACTATTTCAGAAACACAAAATCTGGTATACGAAGATTCGTTTGGAATATCCAAAGTTTCTATCAACCATTCGATACTTTGATCATCAATAAGTTGGTTTGTAAGATATAAATCAAACTTGCCTGACTTGCCCATTAAGAACATGAGCTTCCCGACCGTGTCCTGAATTTCTTTATAAAATTGTTTTCGTTCAACGGTTGTTTGTTTTGGATCTCCACGCCAACCACTTATACCACCTTCACACATATTAAAGAATTGGGAAAATTCTATATCCTTCTCAATTCGTCGAGTGAGTGTTTTCCACACTCCTTTCATTCTTTGGTCAGTTATCAACTTACCAAGCAATATTGTACTTTCTTCATCAGGAAGGCCAAATGACATTCGGTAGAGATACCTGCGATAGTTTTCGATACCCTCATCCGTCATACCTTCGTGCCTCTGTGCAGCCTCGGCAACATATTCTTCTGGATTTCTTTGTTTGAATTTTCTCTCTGGTGAATTACTATCAGTTAGACTTTTGTGCCACTCAACAAGTATTGCCGGTGCCCATTCTGGATATTTCATAACGTCTCTTTTTCCCCATCGCTCTAGGCTTGGCTAAATTGATTATCATCTCTTGCGATTGAATTTCACCACATCCGTGCCGTTCTTCAATCCTGCCGCTGCCATCATTGCGCTAGTTGCTGTATTCACACTATCCCTTACTGGATCAAGATCAAGTCGCGCATAGATAGCAGTGGTGTTTTGATTCTTATGATTAAGTGATTTTCCAATGATCGCTAATGATGCACCTGTTTTAGCCTGCCAACTTCCAAGTGTTCGACGTAAGTCATGAATTCGTAGGTTATCAATTCCTGCGCGCTCTAGGATCCGCTTCCATCCTTTCTTTGGTTCCATTAGATGCCCGGTCTTACCTGTGCCAGGAAAAACGAATACAGCACCATCTAATAGCCTGCTGCGTAGTATCTCCATTGCTTCGGGAGAGAGTGCAACTGTTTGTGGTGTGCCGTTTTTAGTTTCTTCAATTCTCCATTCGCCACGTTCAAAATTGATATCCTGCCAGCGCATAGCCAGAACATTTGATCTTCGTGCACCTGTCAATAAAGATAACAGCACATAATCTTTAATTGTTTCGTTTTGTTCTTCTGCCAATGCGTTAAAGAATCGCGGTAGTTCGTCACTTTGTAAAAATCTGTCACGCTGTGTTTCACTGTTTGATTTAATGCCAATAACAGGATTTGTTTCCCATAGTCCCGTAGATATTGCCCAGCCAAAGACACTAGATAACAATGCTTTTACTCGATTGGCTGTGGGTGCATGTCCGGCTTTTGTAATGTCACCATGAATGCGTGAAATAATTCTTCTGTCAATTGCTGATAGTTTCTTTTTACCTAATGGTTTTTCCAGGTATAGGTGGAATTGTGATTGATCTTCTTTCCAAGTTTTTTTCTTTGGTTTTGAGTGTCGTTCTAAATATTCAGTAAATAGTTCTGCAAAAGTTAGTTCTTCTTTAAAGTTACGTTTTATTTCTGCCGGATTTTTACCTTCTGCAATCTCATGAATTATTTCTTTCGTCCTGCGTCTTGCCTGCTCAATTGTTGTGTCAGGGTAGTGCCCAATAGTTATTCGTTCAGGGCTTCCACCTTTAATTCGTCGATTAACAAAAAAAGTTTTTACGCTAGTTACTCGAAGCTGCAAGCCTTGCGTTTTTTCGTCATGATAAATGTCGCGCTTACCAGGGTTAGGTTTCGGTAATGCTGCGATATTAGCTATGGTGAAATTTATTTTTCTAGTCATTCCGCATATCTCCGGTGCCACGCCAGTGCCACACCAGAGGTGAATTTTGGTGTTTATTAGTATAGCTTGGTTAACATTAACTGCAGTGTAACATACTAATATAGTTATATTAGTTAAACTTCATTAACATTGGTTGATATGCGGGCTTTAGTATTCGTAATCAGTAGGCCGGCAGTTCGATTCTGCCCAACAGCACCATTAAAACAAAGACTTATAATAAGTATGAGTGCTTGCAATAATTCCAGGGTTACGCGGGGGTTACATTGCGGTAAGTGTAGATGACAAGCACTGCTCCGATTATCGCGGCATTGTAGGTGCTTTAAATAAAAGCATCTAGACCATTTAACAAGAAGAGCTAACAAGGCGTTGCTGCAGATCGCATAATTGTGCTTCGCTTTTGTTAACATTTGCAAAACTTTGTGTCAGAAATGCCTAGAATTCCACCTCACAGTTATGAGCAAGCACAGAAAATTTTAGAAACAGTAGTGCTTGAGAGAAGTTGCGCCCTACCTAGCATCGAATCCATTGAGAAAGTTGCAAGAACGATTCATAAGTTATGGGAACTACGCGACCACGCAAGTCCATATGAGCTTGTACCTAAATCTGCAGCTTTGCGTAAATGTAATTCAAAGTTAGGAGTCATTGACCATCCCGTGCCACAAACGCACTTGGCAAAAAAACTCCTTACTATTCCTGAGGAAGATCACCGAATTCCATACATATCTAATCTTCTTCACCATTTTGCTTTCTATTGTTTAATCAGTCCAGAGGAAAAAGAGCGTCTTGTTCAGGCTGGCATTGATAAAAAAATGCCCACGTCTTGGAATGAAATAGATAGATATGCCCGATATTCAGAGGTTGGTATATGTATGGGAGAAGAAAAAAGATTTAATAAAAAAGAACTCCGAGATCTTTTGTCTAAGCCACCATCAATTTTCTATGTCTACCGACTAAGAACACCAACTGATAAAGTTTTTTACATTGGTAAAGGGGAAAAGTTCAGAGCACTTTCACACGAAAAAGAGCTTTACAAGCGCTCATTCAGAACGTATACAAATTGGAAAAAGCTTAATAAGATTGCTCAAATTGTTCATGCTGGAAATGAAGTGGTTTATGAGATAGAAAGCTGGCATACTGATGAAGCGCAAGCATTCTTTCGTGAAGACGAGCTAATAATTATGGCTGAGATTAATAATCTAAGGATTCTATGTAACTCCAACGGTCGTCGTTGGGCGGGTAAGCCTAGTAAGAAGCTCTACGAATTGCGGCAAAGACAGGGGCTTGAAACTTAAAAATAACCTAACAAAAGCTTCAAAAGGACGCGGCAAAGCTGCCCCTTATGTGTATTAGCTCAAATCTTATCTGGCACCGCGCTAAATTAATCTCGACATGACCTGACAGTCGGTTGTCGGCCAAAACCAGCCAGTCAATTTCTTTTAATAAATATTCAAAAACTGGCCAAATAATATGAGACAGCCTGTATTGTAACGATTTTCATGATTTGACTATCGTTTCATTTAGGATGATATATGGTTAGCAAACCTGAAAGACATAACGACTCTGGTGCTATTAATGCCAA
>JAJFJL010000031.1 GCA_021774055.1 Nitrosomonas sp.
AGAAGTCGGCCCAAATCCTCCCCGGTTTTCGTTAAATATGCTCAATATTCGCCTCAAACCAGTGAGAATTTGGCCTCGATTCCCCAAATTTTCGCTTCGAAATCATAAGTCCGACAGGCTCCTAGGTCCTGCAAGTGGTCATACAGATAGTGTGCAGTAAATTGTGAGATCACTTAGGATCTAGGAATTATTTAAATGGGGGCGATACGCTGGATTCTCGCGCCCAATCTAATACTTCCGCATAATCTCCGCTAAACATTACTTTGTCTTGATTTTTACTAATTTGATATTCATACATAGGGTCATAATACTCAGCCAGTAATTTTACAATCCATGCTTCATGTCCCTGAGTATCACCAGATTGTAGTTGCATGTTTAATGCTTGGTTTAGTAATTTTTCAATATGTTTATAACGTTCCAAACCTAAACGTTTTTGAATACGTTGCAAACTTCCTTGCAAGTAACTACTAAAGTGTTCAAATCCATTGTTAGCATCAACCTCCTGAAATTTAGCTAGCTGATCAATTACGTATTCTTGTAAGATATGTTGCACCCGAAAAGTGACTGGCATTTCGACCAACACTAATGGTGAGCGTCGCATTGCATCAAAAAACAAGGTTGGGATGCCATTTAGACCAATGGCTCGACTTTCATCTTCAACTAATAAGAATTGTCCTGGGTGCATCGTATTAATAGTATGAATAAGGTCAATTGCCAACATATTTTCAAAATTAATTTGTGTTGGCTGCGGGTCGATCATTCTTCCAAAACTAGACCCTCGATGATTCGCACGACTCTCCAGGTCGATACTATTAGTAACTTGATTAAGTAAGCGTGATTTTGCAACACCGGTCTTGCCGCCAATTCTAACCATAGGAACATTTGCAGCAACTTGTTCAATCAGTTCTATAAGTGAACGTCTTAAAGTTTTATAACCTCCTCCTATTAATGGAATATCTATCCCTACATCACGTAACCATTGTTGTGCTAAATTTGATCGCAGTCCTCCGCGCCAACAATATAGATGTGTATTAGGTTGGACTGCAATTGCAGCCCAACCACGAACACGTTTTGCTTTACATTCTGCATTAACTAATTGGTGCCCTAGATCAATCGCTGCTTGCTGCCCTTGTTGTTTATAGCAAATGCCAACTAAATGTCGCTCATGATCATTCAGAATAGGAAGATTAATTGATTGTGGAAAACTACCTTTGGAAAATTCACCCTCAGATCGCACATCCAAAAATGGTGTGTTCTGTAAAAATAAATGGTGAAAGTAATCTAGTTTTATCAAGTTGCAACCTATTAATAGTTATTAAATGAAAAGTATTACCTAGGAGCCTGTCGGACTTATGAGTTTCGGCTGCAAATTCGGAGAAGTCGGCCCAAATCCTCCCCGGTTTTCGTTAAATATGCTCAATATTCGCCTCAAACCAGTGAGAATTTGGCCTCGATTCCCCAAATTTTCGCTTCGAAATCATAAGTCCGACAGGCTCCTAGGAACGTGCAAGCTATCATGCATACAGTGTGCAACAAATTATTTCATATAGTGAGTTTCATTTTGCGAATAACATTTATTACCTAGATCACTGCAAGTGATCATACATATAGTGTGCATGATCACTTGCAGTGATCTAGGTAATAATCTTCTCAAAGAACAAAGATTGCTATATGAAAATAATCTGTTGTGCCGAATATAGGTATTATACGTACCAAGGTATTCTAAATCGGCACCTGAATAATTGTTGTCATAGAACAACACCTGCCTAATATTGCCTTGACAGAAAAATCCACCTTATATAAGCTGCGCAGTGATCAAATATGACGTATTAATGAAACAACATAACGTATATCTCAATTTAATGCTTAAGTTTTAGTGAAATTTATATACCAATAAGAATGTTATGTTGAGACACCTAATTAAATACCTTGCTATTTATAACCAATAACAAGATGACAAGCACAAAACAAGATGACAAGCACAATTACTTCGAGGGGAAGATCTTGAGTTCAACAATAACCAAGTTAAACGCGCCACTTACGCAAGCGTTTGGTTCTCAACCTTCAAGCGAGCCACAAATAACGACAACGCCGACGATTAATACACAGGCACAGCGATTAGCAGATTTTGATACGCTGGTTGACGCACTAGAATACGCCGCAGAGGGAACAACTGGATACAATTTTCATGATTCGCGCGGAAGGCTACGTTCAGTCCTTTCCTACCGCACGTTAAAACAGAATGCGCTTGAATTGGCTCGGCGTTTATCTGGCTTTGGCCTAGCCCGTGGTAGCCGTGTAGCGATTATTGCAGATACTTCACCTGAATTTGTAGAATTATTCTTTGCTTGTCGCTATGCAGGTTTAGTTCCTTTTGCTATGCCCGTTCCGGTTAATCTCGGCAGTCATGCGGTGTATGTGAAACAATTACATGCGCTATTAAACAGCGGACAGGCTAGCATTGCTTTAGCCAATATAGACTACATAAGCTTTCTTGAAGAAGCTGCGGAAGAAATTGAGTCTCTGCAATGGATTGGCACACCTGGAAAACTTAAGCAATGCTCAGCATCAGATGCACCGTTGCAACCAAATCACCCTAATGAAACAGCTTATTTGCAATTTACATCTGGTAGTACGCGCGCGCCGCGTGGTGTAATTATTACTGAAAAAGCATTAATGAGTAATATCCAAGGAATCGTTCGTCATGGATTGGAAATAAAACCAGGCGATCGCGCTGCTTCTTGGCTACCTTTTTATCATGATATGGGGCTTGTTGGGCTGGTGTTAGCGCCAATGGTCGCACAACTATCAGTTGATTATCTTGCTACTCGTGATTTTGCAATTAGACCATTACAGTGGTTACGTTTAATTAGCCGTAATCGTTGCACTATTGCATTCAGCCAGCCATTTGGTCTAAAACTTTGCACTATGCGCGTTCGCGAGTCAGATCTAAGTGAACTTGACCTTAGTTGCTGGCGTGCTGCAGGTATCGGAGCAGAAATGATTAGACCTGATATTTTGAAAAATTTTGCGGATAAATTTTCATCTGTTGGTTTTAATGAACAAGCTTTTTTACCTTGCTATGGTCTTGCCGAAACAACACTTGCGGTTACTTTCTCTAAAATCAATCATGGTGCACAAAGCATTTGTGTAGATGCAAAAACCTTGATTGATAAAAAAATGGCAGTTCGATTACAAGCTGATGGCAGGAAATATAATGAATTTGTGAATTGTGGACAACCGTTACCTGGTCATACTATTAAAATAGTTGATGAGTCTGGTGAAAATCTATCTAATATGATGGTAGGCAGTGTGTTGGTGCAGGGTAGCAGTGTTATGACTGGTTACTTCAATAACCCTGAAGAAACTAGTAAAGCATTAAAAGCTGATAACTGGCTAGATACCGGTGATTTTGGTTTTCTTTTTGAAGGCGATCTATACGTCACAGGAAGACGCACAGATGTAATTATTGTAAATGGTCGTAATATCCGCGCCCAGGATGTCGAAGAATTAGCAGAACAACAACCTGAAGTTAGGTCTCGCGAGGCCTCAGGATTTAGCATTAATGACGCTGATGGTAGCACAAAGATTGTCTTAGTTATTGAGTCTAGACTGACTTCGGTAACCGAACGACAGGTACTTGTTAACAGACTGCAACAACTTGTTTACAAATCATTTGGTGTTGGTTGTTTGGTCGAACTAGTGCCTCCCCATACCTTGCCACGCACTTCTTCTGGGAAGTTGTCACGTTTTGCCGCACGCCAAGGATTTATCCAACGTATGAACTTAACTGACCAACTTCCTGTTGCCGAATCTGGAGATCGATAATCAGGCATGTCAAGTCTGGTTGCATTGACGGGTGCTTCTGGCTTTATTGGTCAGGAAATTTTAAAGTGCCTGGTTAAAGATGGTTATCAAGTCCGTGCGTTAGTGCGTAAGCCACGGATAAGCACAGATGACATTGAGTGGATACATGGCGATCTAAATAATAAGGACGCGTTAGGCAGGCTTGTTAAAGATGCTAGCGCAATTATCCACTGCGCCGGTGCGGTAAAAGGCCGCTCTTTAGAATCTTTTGTTGCACCTAATGTTACTGGCACCATAAACCTAATTGCTGCCGCTGCGGCACAAAATAGCAAACCTAGGTTCTTACTTATTTCCTCTTTAGCAGCCAAACAACCTGAATTATCATGGTACGCTAAAAGTAAAAAAATGGCCGAGCAGTCTGTTATTGAATCTGCTGATAAAATAAAATGGACCATTTTTCGACCCACTGCAGTCTATGGCCCGAATGACACCGAATTAAAACCACTTTTCAAAGCAACAAAACATGGTATTTTACCGGTGGTTGGCGAATTAACCAATAGCTTTAGCTTGCTACATGTCGATGACTTTGTTACCTCAATTCAGTGTTGGCTGTCATCTGAAGTACCAATAAATGGTGTTTTTGAATTAGGTGACGGGAAACTTGGTGGCTACAACTATCAATCGTTGGCATCATTAACGCAAGAAGTATGGGGACGTCCGGTACGTTGCCTTAAAATACCAACTTCGTTAATTTATGCTATTGCCAATACCAATGTAGTCCTCGCTAAATACTTACACTACGCACCAATGTTGACACCCGGAAAAATTCGTGAATTTCAACATCCTGATTGGGTGTGCGATAATGCGCCAATAATACGTGCGTTACCTGGCTGGAAACCACAAATGGAACTACGCAAAGCACTACCTCTGATTTTTTCCTAGACAACTAATTCTCCCAATTAACTTATGTCCGATAGTAATTACGATGAAATTCTACAACTTCTTTCTGAGCGCTTAGCAAGTATTTCCACTTCAGGTTTAGCTATTACCCCTGAAATGAATCTTATTAACCAACTTGCGATAGACTCTATAAAGCTATTAAATTTAATTATGGAAATTGAGGATACTTTTGACATTTCAGTGCCTGTGAATGCACTAACGGATGTGCAAACAGTGGCTGATCTTGCCAAGCTAATTCACCGTATTAAATCATCACAATGAACTTATTAGATAAGCTTGAAGCTGCTGCAGCAGCTAGAAAAGCGGTCTTGCCAAGTGCATTAAGTGCTTTTGGAATTCCAATTGACGAAGTTTATTCCGCAACAGAAGCAAGAATTGGTGATCGTAAGATTATTCTTCTTGGCACCAACAACTATCTTGGCCTAACGTTTGCTCCTGAGTGTCTACAGGCAGCACATGAAGCTATTGATAAAGAAGGCACAGGAACTACTGGATCACGCATGGCTAATGGCAGTTATCTTGGACACCGTGCTCTTGAACAAGAATTTGCAGATTTCTACCAGTGTCGCGCAAGCATTGTTTTTACTACCGGTTATCAAGCAAATTTAGGTACCATAGGTGGTTTAGTCAATCCAGGTGATGTGGTATTGATAGATAGTGATTCACATGCAAGTATCTATGATGGCTGTAAGTTAAGTGGTGCTGACATTATCCGGTTTCGTCATAATGATGTTGTTGATTTAGAAAAACGATTACGTCGACTTGGTGATCGTTCAAGCTCAACATTAATTATTATTGAAGGCATCTACAGCATGCTAGGCGATCAAGCGCCGTTGGCAGATATTATTAAAATAAAAAATGACTACAACGCTCTCCTTTTACTTGATGAAGCTCATTCATTAGGAGTACTAGGTAAAACCGGTCAAGGCTTAGTTGAAAAAACAGGCCTTATTAAAGAAGTTGATTTTATTACTGGAACTTTTAGCAAAAGCCTTTGTAGTATTGGTGGTTATTGTGTAAGTAATCATCCGCACTTAGATTTTCTACGTTATATCAGTCACCCCTATATTTTCACCGCATCACCATCACCAGCCACCATTGCCTCAACACGGGCGGCACTTAAGTTACTGCGCAATGGAGAGGATTTACGCCAACAACTTTGGGGAAACGCACATCGGCTATATACAACACTACGTAATATTGGTTACACACTAGGACCTGAACCAGGACCGATTATTGCAATCATACTTGATGATCCACAACAAGCTCTAAAGTTATGGCAAGGATTATTAGAAAACAACATATATGTTAATTTAATACTTCCACCTGCTGCACCAGATAACAATTCTTTAGTTCGTTGCAGTCTGAATGCAGCGCATACAGAGGAACAAATTATCTATATTGAGAAAATTTTTACTAAGTTATATACCTAGATCCTGCAAGCAATCGTACATATAATGTGTAACAAATTGTTTCATAGAATGAATCTTATTCTGCATGGAATACTTATTGATATTCCCAAAGAATAAGATTTGCTATATGGAACAATCTGTTGTGCAGTATGTGTACGATTACTTGCAGGGTCTAGGTCACACTATAAAATCAGAAACTATGACCCTGCGAAATATAAAGCTAATGTTTGCAATAAGTTGAAATATTAACTTTCTCTTCAGCAATCAGCTCCCTGTGCTCATCTTCAGTAGTACCTCTAAAACTTCCTTTACCATCAGGCAGGGATATGCGAGGCATTTCCTGAAACATTTTTAATCTGCTTTGTGCATCGGCACAGCGTTTGTTATTTTCTTCGATCTCCATCTGCTTTATAGCAGCCTCTTCTTGCGCAGAATCACGCCTTCCTTTAAATTCTTGCAGTTCTTTTTGTGTCGTAGAAGAAGGAGCCGTCTCAGTAGATGGTAATGGCTTAGAATTAATATTTAGCTTGGCTTCTGACGCAACACTTGCTGCCGGAGGCTGGTCGCTATATTGAACACTGCCATTTGAATCAACCCATTTATATACTTGACTATGTGCAGGCATACTAAGATTCAGCAGTAAAACTAACAATAAATACCGCATTTTTGCTCCTTACGTAGATTATTTCTAACTGTTCCGTATTTAAGAGAAGAATGAATATAAATCTAGTCTAGGAGCCTGTCGGACTTATGAGTTTCGGCTGCAAATTCGGAGAAGTCGGCCCAAATCCTCCCCGGTTTTCGTTAAATATGCTCAATATTCGCCTCAAACCAGTGAGAATTTGGCCTTGATTCCCCAAATTTTCGCTTCGAAATCATAAGTCCGACAGGCTCCTAGTTGAAAACAAATAAATCTTCCAACACAAAAGCTATTAATCAACAGTTATTTCAGTTAGTTAAACAACCATATTAAGGGTTAATTAACAATACCTGAGTATAACTTTACTAGGTACCTTATGGAAGTCGATCCCTAATGTCCAGTAGAGTTACTGTGCTCTCCTATAAAACATCAACCTGGAATCTATCAACAGCCATGCTAGTTTTATGCATTCACGCCGATTACTACTAGATACTGAAGGATATGTGCGATAACTTGCAATTCAGGTTTTATTTAATCAAGCCTTAGGTAAGGGAAATACTACCGATTCAATAACCCCACTTAATTCTTCAACTATTACTTCACTATCAGTTTGTTCTAATCGTATTTGTTTCAAACGTGAGATTACTTGTTGCACTAAAATTTCAGGTGCAGAAGCACCTGCAGTAATTCCAATACATTCTTTCTCATGTAACCATTCTTCCTGCAATTGAGTCGCATCATCTACCATATACGACTCCACCTTAGCATTACGCGCAACTTCACATAAACGATTAGAATTTGAGCTATTGGGAGAACCGATAACAATAACTAAATCACATTGTGATACCATTTTTTTAACCGCATCCTGACGATTTTGTGTAGCATAACAAATGTCGTCCTTTTTGGGGCCGGTAATTTGTGGAAAACGTTGTTTTAGCGCACTAACAATACGCGAGGCATCATCAACCGATAAAGTGGTTTGAGTAACATACGCCAAATTATTAACATCCTTAACTTGCAAAGTTTTTACATCACCCTCGGTTTCAATCAGATACATGCCACTATCTTCACCTTCAATCTGCCCCATTGTTCCTTCAACTTCAGGATGACCTTGGTGACCAATCATAATAATTTCTTTGCCACTTTTACGCATTTTTGCTACTTCCACATGGACTTTTGTTACCAGCGGGCAAGTTGCATCAAACACTTCTAGTTTACGCCCTGCAGCTTCTCTGCGAACTGCATGAGAAACCCCATGTGCACTAAAAATTAAGATGCTATTTTGTGGCACTTCATCAAGGCTTTCAACAAATATTGCCCCTTTTTTTATTAAATCTTCCACCACAAAACGATTGTGTACAACTTCATGACGCACATAAATAGGTGCGCCATGCATTTCTAATGCACGTTCTACAATTCCAATGGCACGATCAACCCCAGCGCAAAATCCTCTTGGATTTGAAAGTAATACTTTAATCATTAATTATTTCCTATTCTGGATTTGCAACTTTATATTGCTCAGTCAAGGTAACTCGTTGCAAGTAAGCTTCACGTGCAATTTGAACATCTTCTAAAAAGTACGGCAACTCCTTGAATAACATAGCTTGTGGACCATCAACCAATGCTTTGCATGGTGCCGGATGAAAATCAACCAGCACCATGTTGGCACCAGCAATTACACCTTGAGCGGTCACATGCATAACATCAAAGATACCATCTGGAGAACAAGCACGTGTGCCCACAGAATGTGACGGGTCAATACACACAGGCATGCGGGTAAGACGTTTAACAACCGGAACATGGGCAAAATCTACAAAATTACGGTGTGGGTCACCCATATTTGTTTTCATTCCACGCAACGCAAAGATGACCTTACGATTACCTTCTGAAGCTAAATATTCTGCCGCATTAAGTGATTCATCTAAGGTTATGCCAAAACCACGTTTAATTAACACTGGAAATTCTTGTTGACGCCCAACTATTTTTAATAATTCAAAATTCTGAGTATTACGTGTGCCAATTTGTAACATTACACCGGTTGCACCACCAGTTTGATGTAGTGCCTCACGTATTTCTTCCAGATGGGATTCATGAGTTATTTCCATTGCAATAACTTTAATGTCATATTTTCCAGCAAGGTCAAAAACATATGGCAGGCAGTTTTTACCATGTCCTTGGAATGAATAAGGACTGGTTCTAGGTTTATAAGCTCCCATGCGTGTACAGGATTGACCTAGTCCACGTAAGGTTTTCATCATTGCTTCTACATGTTCCAATGTATCAACTGCACACAGCCCAGCAAACACATTAAGTGTATCTTGTCCAAAACGCACACCGTTATAATCAAAATGTGTTGGTCGGTCATCATTCTTGTGCCGCCCAAGAACACGATAATCTTCAGAGATCCGTACCACGCGGTCAACGCAAGGAAGACTACGCATTTCTTCAATAGACAATGCGTTAGTGTTACCAATTAAATAAACTTCTGTCAGTGTATGTTCAGCACCAATCTCACTATGTATACGGGTAGAAATATTTGGGAAATTAGCTAAATGAGCCATTAGCTGTTTATATTCCGAACTTTCAGTTCGGGTATCCGGAATTAGAACAAGAATCATAAGGTGTACCAGAAAAATAACGAAACAATAAAAATTGTATTTAAGTAAATTACTTAAGAATAGGATTAAATAACCTGGGCAAGCTGCAGGACAGGCTGACCAGACTATGCTAACAAGCTAATTCCTATTAAACCTAGATCCTACAAGAGATCGTGCAAATTTCGTACAACAGATTGTTTAATACAGCAAACTTTATTCTTTATAAATAAAGATAAGTACTCTGTGTAGAATAGAATTCACTCTATAAAACAATTTATTACACATTATATATTTCGCACGATCATGGTTTCGGATTCCTAGTGGATTATTTTTGTCAAGAACAAGGCGCTGAAACAAACGCATAGCTAGCTATGCAATTGTTTCAGTAACGCTAATAGCAAAAATGATCTACTAGAAAACCGAAACTATGACCGTGCGAAGTATATGCGCAATTACTTGCAGGATCTAGGTTGAAAATTAAGCCATCAATTCTAACTGAAAACAGTATTTATTGCTTAGGAACGTATGAAATAAAGGAGCAAGAAAAGGTTTAGCTACCAGCTAGAACGGGACAAGATATGGCATACTTCAATGCCTGTCCACCGTCATTCCTGCATGCCTTTAGCAGGAATCAATACCATGGCCACCCTGGATTCCTGCTAGAAGCATGCAGGAATGACGAGGGGAGATGTAACAAGTTTTGGTCGAGTAGACCGGCACTCCAATATATTGAATTCACACCCAATAAAAGTTGTAGCCAAGCCCCTCTCAGAACCGTGCTTGCGCTATTTACGCACACGGCTCCTCAATAACACACTTCACCTCTAAGTTGAC